>JBFJVP010000191.1:0-6063 GCA_041624075.1 Thermoplasmatota archaeon
CATTCGGGGTGTGCTGGGTGATTTCACGTGGCTCATCTATGCGATCGAGGGTGACTTCACCTACGAGTTCCAGAAGGCGTTCCACCACCCGTGGCTGACGGCCGTTCTGAACGTTCATTACCTCTGGGCTTACGTTTTCCTGAATTACTTCACGGTGATGCTCTGGGCGTACCTGGATGATCGTGAGCTGGCCAACTTGGCTGCGTTGAACTACTCGATCATCTACATCCTGGCGATTCCGTTCTACATCTTCTTCAACGCCCAAGTCACGAGCGACTTCATTCCCGGGATGCAGAGCCTGCTGTATCACTCGACGCCGGATTTCTTCAATTTCTTCGTCGCGGCAGACCCCTTGGACAATGCCTTCCCCAGCCTTCACATGGCCATTCCATTCGGCTTGATCCTGGTCACTTGGTGGACCATGCGGCGCCGCGGTTACACCATCTGGGACTGGGAGCACCGCCATTTCCTGTGGTTCATGATCCTGAACACGGCCATCTTCACGTTCAGCATTCTGTACCTTGGGATCCACTGGGTTACCGACATTCCCGGCGGCTTGGTGGTGGGCCTCTTGGGCGCCATCGTGGCCGATGAGTTGCACTGGGACTTGTTTGCTTGGTTCAAGAAGGTGGAGCAGCGCGGCTTGGCGGCGGCACGCCGTGTGGTGTTCGTGGTTTCGGGCAAGCGCGTAGGCGAGCAGCAAGAGTAGTTTGGGCGCCCAGAAGCTTCGGTCACCCCTCCACCAAGGGCTTTTGTGACCACCTTGGTTACCAGGCATGGGTGGCCTTGACGGAGGACAGCCCGGCCGACGGCCCGGTGCTCAGCAAAGAGCCTGCTCTGCGGGACGTAATTCTCGCCCACCTCCAGAGGGCAGGCCAAGACAGCATCAGCGGCGTCACGCGTGCCCTGGATGCAGCGCGCCAGCCTGCCAAGCCGCTGCACCGCCTCACCGTCGCCGGCTACCTGAAGGCTCTCGCGGAGTCGGGTGTTCTGCGGGAAACCGACTTCGGACCCAGCAAACTGTACGCATTGGCCAATCCCGAGGCGCACCAAGGCCTCCACCGGTGGGTCGGGCGGGCCGCAACCGAAATGGAAGCGAGTCCACAGCGTCGACTCGCGCTGGCGGTCGCGAGCCTTCGAACGCTCCTGGGCCGGCCGATTTTTGCCGCAGAGATCCGGGAAGCGGGACTCGCACCGGACCCCTCTGCCTTGGAGCGCGTGACGGTCAGCGACGTGGAGCGCCGTCGCTTCCGGGAACTGTTTCGGCGCAAGGCGAAGCCCCACATCGCCATCCCCGACCGGGACCCCATGTACGACGCGCCCCGGGCCTTCCAGCCCAGCGATCACCAGATCCAGGAACTGCTGCGGCGCGTCATCGTGGGTGCTACTGGCAGCGAGCACCTGAGTGCCCCCAGGGCCGCCGGCTTCGTCCAGGGTCGCCTGGACGTGGAGGAACCTTGACGGGCGAAGGGGTTGAGCGGGCCGTGCTCAACGAACTGACGCCCAGCAAGCAGGAGGCAGAGCGCATGGCTGAACTGGTGCAGCGCCTCGAATCGGATGTCCGCCGGGCGCTGCGGGCGGCGGGGAGCACCGCTGAGGCCTCCGTGCAGGGGAGCATTGCCAAGGACACCTGGATTGCCGGGAGCACCGATCTGGATCTCTTCGTCTTGTGCGAACCGGACACGCCTGCCGAGCAGCTCGAGGCACTGGCGACCCGGTTGGGGGACGCCGTGTTCGACTCATGGGACCAGAAGTACGCCCAGCATCCCTATGTGCTCGGGCAGTACGCTGGCGTTCAGGTGGACCTGGTTCCGGCCTACAAGATCCGCGATGCCAGTCAGCGCGCCAGCGCCGTCGACCGAACCCCACTGCACACGGCGTGGGTGCGCGCCAACCTGAGTCGCGCGCAACGCGGCGACGTGCGGCTGCTCAAGCAATGGATGAAGGGGGTTGGGGTGTACGGGGCCGAGACCGCCATCGGTGGCTTCAGCGGCTACCTGTGTGAGGTGCTAGTCGACTGGCACGAAAACTTCCGGGGCGCTCTCGAATGGCTGAGGCGGAGTCAGCCGCGTGCCCATGGTTGGGGCGATGAACTTCCGGATCAGCCCAGCGCGCTGCTGATCGCGGACCCCGTCGACGACAGTCGAAACGTCGCTGCGGCCGTGACGGAGGAAACGCTGGCTCGGGCTGCCGAGGCTGCCGAGGCTTACCTGGCCGAACCCCGTCGAAGCTTTTTCTTCCCGGCTGCCCCAAGCGCCACGCAGCCTGCCCAGTTGCAAGCGGCCCTGAAACGGGAAGGTCACGGCTGGGCTGGCCTGGTCCTTCGCCCCAGAACGGATCGGCTCGATCTTGTCTTGCCGCAGTTCCAGAAGGCCGCGCGCCAGGCGGCGGAGCACCTGAGTCGGGCCGGGTTGACGGTCCTGCGGCACCGAGTGACCGTCCTGGGCGACCAACGGGTGGCCATGCAGTGGCTGTGCTCGCCGGCGGAGTTGCCCCCGACGTTCGAGCGACGCGGCCCCGCAGCCGACAAGCAGCCCAACGCGGCGGCCTTCGAGCGCAAATGGACCGGCCACCCCGACGCGCAAGGCCCCGTCCGCTCAGACGGCGGACACCTCGTGGTGACCGTCGCCCACCGCGCACGCACGCCCATGGAGTGGCTGCGTGCCAACCAACAGATCGCCTTCGTTGGCAAGCACGTTCGCAAGGCCATGGCCCAGGCGGCTTTCATGGGTGACCCCACAAACGCACCGGACCCATGGGCGCCCACCGTAAGCGAGTTCATCCTGGATCGGCGACCATGGCAAAGGTAAGCAGCCTCGTCACGGCGGCCTACTGGGGCAGGGATGGCCCGGTTATTCTGCTGGCCGACCCCGCGAGTCCTGGCAACCTCGTCCGGGTGCCGCTCACGGGATCGTTTGAATGGCGCATCGGGGCCGATCGAAAGTGCGTTGGCCGCATTCTGGACGGCATCCATGTCCCCTGCCCTGACCAGGCGCCCGTCACCCAATGGTCCCAGTGCCCGCGCTGTTCGCCCCTGGCAAGCCCCGAGTGCGTCTTCGAGCCCAAGTGCAAGATCGACCCCTCGACCTGCACGTGCCCGTTTGGCCCCATCCCCCACGTCGTCTACGTGGCATTCCACGGGCCGCTGGCCAAGATCGGCATGACCCAGGAGCGCCGCGTGGAACGCCGCTTGTGCGAGCAAGGGGCCGACGCCTGGTTTGTGGTGGCCCGCGCCCCTGATCGAGCGACGGCCCGTGATACCGAGCGCCGTATCAGTCGATTGTACAAGATTCCCGAGTACCGTGCCCACCGGGAAGTGTTGCCCCAGTTGGCGCGGCCGGTGGATTGGGCCCGCATTGAGCGAAGGGCACTCGACCTGCAGGGGCGCCTGGCGCCTCGTTTCCCGGTGGAACGCGAAGTGCACCAACTTTCCTCCTACCCCCTGGAACAACCCGTCGGGGGTGTGCCCCGTCGCCGCTACGCCGTTGGCCACCACGCAGGAACTTGGCTCGGCGCCAAGGGCCCGCACCTCATCTACCGCAGCCGGCCCAGCCCCGAAACCCTCGAAGTGGGCATCGGGCCCGCCCTCGTGGCTCTCAAACTGGGCGATCTTGCCGGCCGAACCCTTGAGTTGCATGAGTGACTCCGAGGCGATTTCTACTCGTCTTGCGGCCCGGACCCATGCAACAGGCACCCTGCGCGGGCCGCACTATCAAATAGTTGAGCCTCGTGGAACCTTGAAGGCGACTCCACATGCAATCCAAGATTCTTGCTGCCCTGATTGTACTGAGCCTCGCGACCGTGCCACTGATCCCCGGCCCAGCCGGCGCCGCGGCGCCCGACTCGTGCAAGCCCAGCACGACCCTGGAGAACGACGATGTCAAGATCTGGTTCCACGGCAAGAAGGGCTTCGTGAAGGTGTTCAAAAAGGACAACGCCACCGGCGGCAACGAGGGCATGTACCAGTACAAGACCGAAGCCATCGTGGAGCTGGACGGCGACGGCAACGAGGTCGCGCGCATGAACCTGGAGCGCGCCTTCCCCCAGACCAGCACCTGCACCATCGTCGAAACCGACCAGTTCGTCAACATGACCCTGCAGCTCACCGACACCGTGCGCGGCGCCATGGGCGGCGACCTGGGCGACGCCACGGTCACCTTCGCGTACAACTTCAACAAGACCTCCGACGGCGCCAAATTCGACTTGTACATCAACGACTGGCCCTGGCAAGCCGACGGCACCCTCGCCTTCGACTTCGACATCCAGACCCCCAACTACAACTTCGACGTCGCCTCCAACGGCGTGGGCTTCGAAGACGATGACGGCAACCAGACCGGCTACATCGAATGGGCCCCCAATGCCACCGCCAAGTACGATGACGGCCACAATGAAACCGCCCTTGTGGTCGGCAACACCACCGTCACCGGCAACACCGCCAACGTGCGGCTCGACTTCACCAACGTCACCGCGGGCTACACGGAACTGGAGTATGACCCCTGGGCCGGCGTCGGCCGCTACATCATCGTGTTGAACATCCTCATCGCAGAACGCAGCATTCCCCTGCCCCCTGTGGTGCGCGAGCCGGTGTTTGACTACCTGATCCAAGTGTTCTAGACCCGTTCGGGCTCTCGTCCTTCCCCTTCCCCTCTTCTATAGATGCCTCCCCGCCTAGCGTGAGCATCTGCCACGATGGGACGACCAGACTGGCGCCGGGGCCGCTGCGGCGTATTGGCCAACTGTGCATCCCGTGGGTGCGCGTCGCTGCGGGTTCATGCCATCAGCCCTGCTCGGCTGTTGGAAGCCGCGCCGACAGCCACACCCCCGCAATTCCTCCTGCGAGGAAGACGAGTGGCCATGATCCGGCGACGGGTGCACCGAGAACGAGCAGTGCCATCAATCCAAGTGATAGTCCTGCAACCGCCTGGAGTGGCCTTCTTGGCAGGGGGTGTCGGTTGGGGATGGCGACGGCGATGAGGATGCTGGTCCAGGCGACGAGGGCGGCGATGGCGGCGCCTGCTAGGGGGTCCATTGTGCGAGGACCTCCGCGAGCAGGGCGATGGCGAGGGCGGCGACCGGGAGGGGCACGGCGCGCGGCAGGGCCGGTGGGCGGGGTAGGTGGAGGCCGCCGATTTCGGCTGCGATGAGGAATAGGATGATGCCTGCGGCTTTGGGGAGGACGTGGAGGGTGAGGGTTTGGCTGAGGGTGAGGCCAAGCCAGGTGGCGGCGGTGGCGCTGGCGAGTGTTGCGATGCCGAGGCCGGCGAGGGTGAGGTGGTCTCGTGGGGTGAGGCGTCGTCCTGTGAAGGCTTGCCTTGCTGCTAGCCAGGTGCCGGCGCCGGCGATGACGGTTAGGCCTACGGCGATGGCGCCGCCGAGGGTGTTGAGGTGGCCGCTGGCGGCGAGCAGGGCGAGGGTGCCGTCGGCGGCGCTGATGGTGGTGAGGAGGAACAGGCTGCGGGTGGCGGCGTCGGGTGGGTCGGCTCCCGGGGGTGTTGCCCGTGTGCTTTGGGCCGCTGCTGCGGGTAGGCGGGGCGGGGCGATGGGCGACTCGGGCATGGGTTGGCAGGGGTTGGACTCGGCGTTGTGCATGGGGATCACTCCGCGGACGAGCCGCCGGAGGGATCCTCAGACGTGCTTCATCGCGCAAATGCTGGCCTTCGGTCCGCTCCCGCAGCGCGTTGTGCGCGGTTGCAGGGGACCTGGTAGGCCAGCCACGGCGCCGCCGACTACGGATTCCGTATTTCTAACTATGGATTCCGTAGGTCATCAACCTATTCCGATCAGCATAATCGCGCACTGCTGCATTCTGTTCGGACTGTTATCACTGGGGGCAAGGGCTCGAGCCACGGCCCTATACGACCAAGCCGACGCTGCATGCGCTTGCACGGGCAACCACAGCTTCAACCAGCAACCGAGGCGGGTGCCCCACGCATCGGCGCCCGGGAACCTTCGCCCCGCCGGTGCGATCGTGGAACCCTAAGGGACGCGACGCTTCACACGAGCCGGCACCGGGGCCGCCTCGGTCAGCTCACCCGCATCACTTGGCGCACGAGCACGGGGCTC
>JBFJVP010000192.1:0-6057 GCA_041624075.1 Thermoplasmatota archaeon
GCCCCAACCCCGCCCAGGCGGCCGGCGTCACCGAGCCGTACGTCCTGTGCACCCTGCACCGCGCCGAAAACACCGACGACCCCGTGCGCCTGGGCGCGATCGTGTCGGCCCTTTGCCGCCTGGACAAACCGGTCATCCTGCCCCTGCACCCGCGCACCCGCGCCGCACTGGACCGAGCCGGCCTCACCGACCGCCTCACCCAAGCACCCGGCGTCCACCTGCTCGACCCCGTCGGGTACCTTGACATGGTCGCCCTCGAAGCTGGCGCCAGTTGCATCCTCACCGACTCCGGCGGCGTGCAGAAGGAAGCGTACCTGCTCAAGGTGCCCTGCGTGACCATGCGCGACACCACCGAATGGGTGGAGACCCTCGGTGGCTGGAACGTCCTCGTAGGGGCCGACGAACAAGCCATTCTCGATGCCGTGGCAGGTGCCCGGGCACCGGCAGAGCAGGAACCAGTCTTCGGCGACGGCAACGCTGGCGCATCCATAGCGCGGGCGATCGCCTCGTTTCTCGCCTAGTCGTTGCTGCTCTGGGCGCTGCCGGCCTCGCCGCTGGACCCCTCGCTGGTTCGGCGCGCGACGACGCAGGCGCGCACGGGAATGCCAGACACTCGACTCACGAGCCGCGAAACGCCGGTAATCGGGGCGCCAAAGCCCCCGCGACCGAGAACCTGGAACGCCTGCGGGTATGTGGCACTGACATGGATCACTTCACAACCAGGAACCTCCAGCAGCCATCGCATGCCATCGAGGGTGTGATCCATGCGCGTGTTCTTCTTCGACTGCCGTCCCGTCAAGCCGGTGGTCTTCACGATCACCACGTGACCGCCGGGGCGCGCCTTGGCCACCATGTGGCGCATCAGCGGCTCCAGCGCAGACAAGTCCGGTTCGTTGAGAAGCGACAAGCCGGACGAAAACACGACGTCAAAGGCCCCGTCGTCAAAGGGCAATTGCTCCGCATCGGCCACTTGAAACGTACAGTTTGGAAACCGCTGCGCCGCCACCTTGATGGCTTGGGCACTCAAGTCAACTCCCGTGGCCTCCAAGCCAGCAGCAGCCAGATACGACGCGTATTTGCCCGTACCACACCCGACATCCAATGCCTTGGAGCCAGCCTCGAAGCCAAACCGCCGCACCAGGGCCTTCACGAAGGCCTGTTCAGCACGGGGGAACTGGCGGAAATCGCCCCCCTGGTAGAATTCATCGTACTGCTCCCGAGTCTTCTCGGCGTCGTAACGTTGATACCGGCTACCCATGGCGTTTCGCCCTGTGAACCAAGGCAGGGGCACGCACGGTAAATGTTGTCGCTGCCAATTTCGAGTCATTTTTATGCACACGCCAAAAGCTATCGCTAGGGGCCAAAATGCCCAAAGCGGGCGGGGTCAAATAGCCTGAAAGGCCCAAACGTCTTTTTTTCACGACAAGGATGGTCACGGAAGAGGCACATAGACTAAATGCCGAGCGATTCTCGGACACCGTATGAACTTGGGCGTCGTGGGGTTGGGCTCCATGGGACTGAATCATGTGCGCGTTTGCAGCAAGCTTGGCGCGCTCGCCGCAATGGCGGACCCAAGCCCCGTAGCTCGTGAGGCTGCGGCGCGATTGTATGAAGCGCCCGTTCACGCGGACCCAGAGGCCATCTTCCAGGATCCGGACATTGATGGCGTTATCTTGGCAACGCCCACCATCTTTCACCGGGACCTGGCGCTGCGAGCGATCGATGCGGGCAAGCACGTGCTCGTCGAGAAGCCCATTGCCGGGTCCGTGGCGGAGGCACGTGAACTCGTTCAGGCGGCAGAAGGCACCGGGCTCGTGTTGGCCGTCGGCCACATTGAACGCCACAACCCCGTTGTGAAGTACGCGCACCAGACCCTGGCCTCCGGCCAACTGGGCGAATTGCTGTCCATCTCGGCTCGGCGCGTGTCCAGTTTCCCCGGCCGAATCAACGACGTCGGGTGCATCATGGACATCGGCATCCACGAGATCGACATCGTGCGCTACCTCACGGGCAGCGAAGTGACCCAAGTGCATGCCAACGCAGGCTGCCACCGTGCCAACGGTCACGAGGACCACGCGTTGGTCATGCTGCGGTGTGAAAACGGCGCCAGCGCCGCCATCGAGACCAACTGGATGACGCCCATGCGCGTGCGCAAGAACACCATCACATGCACGGAGGGCTTGGTCGAGCTGGATTACATGGACCAGATCGCGACACTGTCAAGGGCCAAGTACAATGCCGAGGCGGGCCCCGTCGTGTACCAGGCCCCCATCGAGTACCATGACCAACGCGTGGTGCTGCAGCGACAGGAGCCGTTGTACAACGAATTGTCTGATTTCATGGACGCCATCGAGCGCAACCGCCCGCCTCTGGTGACCGGCCAAGATGGGCTGCGAGCCTTGGAGGTCGCGCAGGCAGCCGTTGTCTCGTACCGAGAAGGTCGCTTGGTGGATTTGGCGGAGCCCCTCAAGGGCGCGCCCGCCATGGTTCACATGCGGGAGCGCATGGATCGCCCAGAGCGCCCGGCGTCGCCGGGTACAGGGCGTTCGTCTTAAGCGGCGACGCCGGAATGGGCGGCGCAGGAGAATCCCCTGTTGACCACCACACCGCCCCGCATCCATCCAAGTGCTTTCGTTGAAGACAACGCGGTCATTGGCGACGGGACATCCATTTGGCATTTGGCGCAAGTGCGCACCGGAGCCCGCGTGGGGTCTGGCTGCATCGTCGGCAAGGACGCCTACATCGACACGGAGGTGGTGGTTGGTGACGGCTGCAAGATCCAGAACGGTGCCAACTTGTACCGGGGTCTGCGCTTGGGGGACAACGTGTTCGTGGGGCCGCACGCTCAGTTCACCAACGACTTGTTTCCACGCGCTGAGTTCTGGGACGATGAGCGGTTGGTGGCGACGACGGTTCTTGATGGTGCCAGCATCGGTGCCAATGCCACGGTGATCTGCGGCATCACGATTGGTCGCTACGCGACTGTTGGTGCCGGTGCAGTGGTGACACGGGATGTACCGGATCATGCCTTGGTGCTGGGCAATCCGGCCCGGTTGCGGGGTTTCGTTTGTCGGTGCGGGCGTCGCCTGTCTGGAGCGGATGGGCGCGAAGGCGCGGTCACGATGTCGTGCTCATGCGGCCAGCAGACCGAGATCCCTGCGGATGTGTTTGCGCAACTGGAGGGCCAGTCGTGATCTCCATCGCCAAGCCGCTGTTGGGCGAGCGCGAACAGGAGGCCGTTGCCGCCGTGTTGGCGTCAGGCGGCCTTGCCCATGGGTCAGTCTCGGACGCATTTGAGAAGGAGTTTGCCAGCTTTGCGGGCACGGCCGACGCTGTGGCGGTGGCCAACGGTACGGCCGCACTCCAGGTGGCGATGCAGGCGGCGGGCGTCGGCCCGGGCGACGAAGTGATCACGTCGCCGTTCACGTTCGTGGCCACGGCCAATGCAATCCTCATGCTGGGAGCTGTGCCCGTGTTTGCCGACATCGACCCGGCAACGTTCAATTTGGACCCCGCTGCGGCGGCGCGGGCGGTGACTCCGAAAACCAAGGCGATCCTGCCGGTTCACTTGTACGGGTTGGCGGCGGACATGGCGCCGATGATGGAACTGGCCGAGCAGAACGATTTGGTGGTCGTGGAGGACGCGGCTCAGGCGCACGGAGCCCAGTACCAGGGACGGCACGTGGGCGGGTTTGGCAGTGCGGGGTGCTTTTCCCTGTACCCGACCAAGAACATGGCCGCCGGAGAGGGCGGCGTCATCACCACCAACGACCGTGAACTGGCGGAGCTGATGCGTTCGCTGCGCAACCACGGCCGCGGCAAGACCGAGCTGGGAACCTATGATCATGTGCGCTTTGGGTACAATCTGCGCACAACCGATATCGCCAGCGCCATTGCGCGCGTCCAACTGGAGCGTCTGCCCGGCTTCAATGAGGCGCGGCGGACCAACGCGGCCCGGCTGAGCGCGGGGCTTGCAGGCAGTCCGGGAATGACGTTGCCAACGGAACCGGAGGGCTCCCATCACGTGTACCATCAGTACACGGTCCGGGTCGACGACCGGGACGCCTTGCAGCGTAGCCTGCGCGAAGCGGGCATTGGCAGCGGCGTCTATTATCCCCGGGCATTGTACCAGTACGATCACTTGGCGGGCTTTGCCAGGCGGTGCCCCCATGCCGAGGAGGCCGCGCGCAGCGTTCTGTCCCTGCCGGTGCATCCTGGCCTATCGGCCGACGATGTCGACGCCGTGGTGGACGCGGTGCGCGCCGCGCTTGCCTAGTTGCCGACACCCAGGTAACGGAAGCCCGCGGTTTCGGCCGCGTGGCGTTGGAAGACATGGCGCCCGTCCACGAGGACCGGCGTTCGCATGGCTGCTGCGGTTGCGGGCAAGTCCAGGTTGCGGTAGTCCTCGTGCGCCGTGGCGATCACAAGCGCGTCGGCCCCGTCAATCACCGCATCCAGGTCGGTTTCTGGTTGGACGCCGCCGACGGGGCCGGCCAGTGGATCGTGGACCTGCACTTCGCAGCCCGCCTCGCGCAGCTTCGCCACGAGGGGGACCGAGGGGGTGTTGCGGGTGTCGTCACTGTTGCCCAGGTACGACAAGCCCAGCACGGCCACCTTGGATTGGGACGGGTCGCGCCCGACGGCCCGCAGTTGCTCGATGGTGCGCTGTGCGAGGTAAGCCGGCATGGCGTCGTTGATGCGGCGCGCCATCAGCATCATTTCGGGCGTGAAGGTGCCCTTGGTGCCGTAGGCCAACAGGTAGGTGTCCTTGGGGATGCAGTGGCCTCCCACGCCGGTGCCTGGCAAGTGGAGGTTTCGATCCTCCACGCGGTTGACCAATGCACGCACGGCGTGGAAGTCGACACCGAGCTGGTCACAGTAGCGTGCAAACTCGTTGGCCAACGCGATCTCCACATCCCGGTAGGTATTCTCGAAGGTCTTGACCACCTCGGCCGTTAGCATGTCCGCGGGCGTCAGGTCACCCTCAACGAACCGACTGTAAAGCTCGCGCATGGCGTCGTGGGTGGCTTGGTTGATGCCTCCCATCACGCGGTCGTACTTGCGCAGGTTGCCCAACAGTTTGCCAGGCATAACACGCTCAGGGCAGTTGCCCAGAAGAAAATCCTCACCCGCCTTGAGCCCCGAGGCCTCCTCCAGAACCGGCCGCACAACACGATCCATGGTGCCGGGAGCAATCGTGGATTCGATGACGACTAGTTGCCCCTTGCGCAGGCGCTGGCCGATGCCCTGTGCCGCCGAGCGCAGGCGATCGTAGCGGGGCTCGAAGGCCTCTTCGTTGAAGGGCGTGTCAACGCACACCAGCACCGCATCCCTGTCGGCCAAGGCGTCGTAATCAGTGGTGGCTCGCAGGCGTCCCGCACCCACATTGGTGGCAATCAGCTCAGGCAGGCCCGGCTCGTGGCCTTCGATGGGGTAGCGCCCGGCATTGATCTCGTCGACCTTGCGCTTGTCCACATCCAGGCCGACCACATCCAGCCCGCTGTGTGCAAACAGGGTGGCCACGGGAATACCGACGTACCCCATCCCCACAACGGCTAGGCGTTCCATCATGCGTCTTCGACAGGCCCGTCCCATTTGAACCGGTCGCTCGACGCATTACGGCTTGTCGTCGGTGCGCCGGGGCGGCGTGGGCTCGGGCGGTGTCAGGGGCCCCGCAGTGACCAGCAGTGCCATGATCGCGCCCAGAGCTCCAAGAAACAGGGTGCTGGCGTCGGTGGCGTCCGGCGCAAACAGCGACGCGTGGGCCGGGCGGAACAACCACACGGCCGCAAAGAGCAGCAGGAGGGCCAGCACGACGAGGGTGCTGGTGCGCCACGCCTGGACAGGGTCTCGCCCACGGGCCAGGTTGGCATCGATGCTGACCGTCAGACCGGCGGCCAGCGCCCATGTCTGCCAATCCAATACGCCCAGCGGCAATGACGCGGAAGTCAGCGCTGCGGCCATGATTGCAGCCAAGGCCGTCGTTCGACGCCGCAACCACAGGGCCACGCCGGCCACAACCAGGATTGGCTGCATCAGCAACCCGGCGTACAAGCC
>JBFJVP010000193.1:0-5995 GCA_041624075.1 Thermoplasmatota archaeon
CCCTGGACGGCGGCGCCCGCGCAACAACCCTTGCCGTCTTGGACGCGGACAACGATCAACGCATGGACGTCGCCGCCGCAGGGCCCAATGGCATCCACGTGCTGCTCAACACCGGCCGGAGCCTGAAACCGTCACTCGTCAGCGACCTGGCCGATGCTACATGGATCGCCGCCATCGACTTGGACAACGACGGCCTCGAGGATCTGGTGGCCGGCGCCAAGAACATCCACATTCTGAACAACCGTGGCGACGGAAAATGGCATTTCCAAACTGGGCCGAGGGCCCTTCAACGAGCAGCCATTGGCGATTGGGACCGGGACGGCCGAGTGGACCTCGCCTCGTTTTCGGACACTTCCGGCCAAACGCTGTGGAATCGGGTGGAAGCGGGCCACTACCTGAGCATTCGGCTGCGCGGCAACCAATCCAACGAATCGGGGTTAGGCATCAAGGCTACCCTTACCAGTGGCCATAGCCTTCTCCTGCGACAGTCGGGGGGCCTCGGTTCGGCGGCTGTTTCGCGGGCGCCGGAGGTCCACTTCGGGCTGGGTGAAGAGTTGGCTGGAAGCTATGCCCTCGCCATTCTTTGGCCTAGTGGCATTCTTCAATTCGATGAAGTGGAAAATCCGGAGGAAATCATCGATCGGCATACGATTGCCCGAGAGAGTCCAAAGGATGCTCCGTGGGATGGTTGCTAGATCAAAGACGTGCTTGTTCAAGAGATCCTCGCACAAATTTCGAGACATCTTGAAACGAGGCCGAAGGAGTTGAAATAGGCGGGCTTCCGCTCCAACCCTGAGATTTCAAAGCAGAAACAAGGATGGGCTCCAGGGCCTGCAATCCGCGGGTTGGCAGCTAAGGTCCTTCGACGACCACATGTTTTCCAGCCCCGATTTGGCCAATTGGCTGCACGATTCCAGAGGGCCATTCGATGACAACTTCCGCGCTTTTGTGGCCGTCCAAGCCGATGGTCAGAATCGGTGACAAGCCAGTTTGGTATCCTGCGGCTGCCATTCGTTGGCGCACCAATTCTCGTCCATCGGGAAGCTGAACCGTCACAACCGCTCCAACGCCGTCCCGGTTGGAGGTCGATCCAATCAATTCCAGTTGCAGGCTGGTGCCTCCCAGCAGTTGATTTTCAAGAATTTCGGCCGGTTGGCCGTTGACGTTCACGCGCACGAAATCCTCGTCGCCGTCGTTGTCCAAATCAACGGCCAGGATGGCACGGGTGTTGCTGGCGCCGCCAAAGTCGCCAGCAGTCGCGGTGGCGTCCCCGAAGCGACCGTTTCCGGTGTTTCGAAACAGATGGTCCTCGGCGTCCTCGCGCAGGTTGGGGAAGACCAGGTTCTCCAGGTCGTTGTGGTGCGGGGCCAGGGGGACGGGGCGGCCGACGGCGTGGGCGATGTCGAGCCAGCCGTCCAGATCGATGTCCGTCAGTGCAACCCCCCAGCCCGTGCCGCGCCACGAGGCGCCCAGGCCGTGCGTGTCCGTCGCGTAGGCGAATTGGCCGTCTGATTGCAGGAGGAGGCTGAGCTTGTGGCCACGGAAGTTACTCACGACCAGTTCAGGGTAGCCGTCGCCGTCCAGGTCGCCGGCCGCGATGCCCATGGCTGTCTTCACTTCGTTGGCTCCGAGCTTGCGTGCCAGGTTGACGAATGTGCCGCCCGTGTTGTAGTAGAGGGCGTTTTCTGTGATGTCGTTGGCTGTGGCCAGGTCGTTCCAGCCGTCCCGGTCCATGTCTGCGGCCACGGCGCCTAATCCCTTGCCCGTGTTGGGGACGCCTGCGGCGGACGTCTGGTCCGAGAAGTGGGGCCGGCCCGTGGCCGGGTCGGTTCCGTCGTTTCGCAGCAGGATCGAATCCTGGCGAGCAGCGAAGTAGATGAGCGACGCGTAATCCTGGCCACTGGTGTGCAATCCCGGCGCGCGCCAGTCGAGGTTGTTGACCACGTAGAGATCCAAGTCGCCGTCGCGGTCGTAGTCGAACCAGGTGACGCTGCTGGGCTGACAGGGCCGCCCACAGGCCCCCTCAAGGCCGGTTCCGCTCGCCTCGGTGACATCCTCGAAGACGCCGGCGGCGTTCCTATAGAGTCGGCCGCCGCCGTCGAGGGCAACATAGAGATCCGGGTCGCCGTCGTTGTCCATGTCCGCAAATGCAGCCCCTGTGCCCATGCCCGTCACGGCCAGGCCAGCCGGGCCAGCGATCTCTTCGAAGCTCCAGTTTCCAAGGTTGCGGTACAGCTTGGCGGACAGGTTGCTGCCTCCTGGAGGAAAGTACAGGTCAACCCAGCCGTCGCCGTCGACGTCCGCCGCTGCAACCCCGCCGCCGATGACCGCAGGGTAGGGCAAATCCTCGCCCTTCAACCAGGGGTGCCGGCGCACGTCGATCCCGGTGTCAGCGGTTCGATCCACGAACGTGGTCCTTGCCTCCACTGCGGGGCTGGGCGTTTCCTGGAAACCGTGGGGCATGGCAGGGTTGAAGGATGCCAGCAAGTCGGGCAGGACCGTTGCATACGCGCCGTTGGCCAGCGCTGCGGCCAGAAGGACCGCCACCAGGGTCTTGCGTCGCGGCATCATGCTGGCTCCCCCGCAGGCCCCGGTGCAGGCCCACCACGCTGCGTTGGCCACTGACCACGAAGGACAAAGCCAACCAAGTGGCGCTGGGGGGCCCCAAACAGGAGGGCGAAGATAGGGGCCTCGGGCCGTCCCGCCAGTGTTGCCGGAACTGCCAGCAGGACCAGCAGCGCCGCCCAAACCAGTTTTTCTGGCAGACGCGCAGGGCTGGTGGCGGGGTCCGTGATGGCAAAGAACCCGATGAGAATCTGCAGGGGCGAGAAGGCATACGTCCACGCCGAAGCAAGACCCCAGCCCATGGCCCACGTGGCCACGCCGTAAGCGATGGCAGAGAATGACAGGTACGCCACGGCCAAATCGAACCGCTTTGCGCGAACAGTCGCAATGGTGCCAAACAACAGCATCAGGGCAACGGATTGGGGCGCGCCCCCCCAGTCATTGACGCCAACGCGGGCCACGCCAGCAAGAATCAGGACCGACGCAGCCACGTTGTTGGGGTTAAACAGGTGGGCCCCGCGCCAGCGGATCAGGTGCTTGCTGGCCACCATGATGGCCGCAACGGCCACAAAGACAAGCGGGCCCCGTGCGTCCAGTAACAAACCGGCGCCCAAAGCCCCAACCATGGTTGCCCAGGGCATGCGCCATTCGCCGTAGCGCCAGCGGGACGCCGGGGCATCGAAGGCCACCGCCGCCGCGACGCCCATGGCCAGCCACCACCACGGGTGGGGGTAGTCGAGGCTGAGCGTGACGACCGTGACGAACACCAGCAAGTTCAGGAACTGCAGGCGCGGGCCAGCCACCAGCCTTGCCATCCGCGACGGGTGTGATCCTGAGTGGTCGCCGCCTGCCGCCCCAGCCATCAGGCCGACCAGAAGCGCTGGGGGCTAAACGGTTTCGTGAACAAAACCGATGGGTGACGCCATGGCGCCGCGGCAGCGCCCGCCGATCCAGGGGCAAGCACAACGTTATTTCCTCCCGCGTGGATGCGTTCATTGATTTGCATGCACGCCCCCACGACTTGTGGGGTACCGACAACGGGGGGTTGCGGTGGTCGGCATGCAAGCGGTTGAGGTGAGCAGGTTGGTTCAAAAGAATACATTTGGTTGGCTTAGTGCTGCGACTGTGGGTGCGATCTTCGTCCTGTTGGCCTCGTCATGGGGGGCCTCCAGTCAGACGACGGATGCGCTGCTGCCCATCGAGGACCCCGGTGCGATTGCCGAGGTGCCGACACTGGTAGGTCCCCTCACCGGCATAGCTGGCGGCACGTTGCCGCAGGGGGCGGTCGAATTGGAGGATCGGCGCGAGCTGAACTC
Source organism: Thermoplasmatota archaeon (assembly GCA_041624075.1). Lineage (GTDB taxonomy): Archaea > Thermoplasmatota > E2 > JACPAO01 > JAHFTW01 > JBFJVP01. The sequence goes on from JBFJVP010000193.1 coordinate 3,882, forward strand.
CAAGACGTACATCTTGCCAAGTGGCGAACTGGTGACGCGCATCTCCATGGCGCCGCTGCACTACTTGGACGGCGAGCGGTGGCAGGACATTGATCCGACACTCCGCGCTGATGGCGACGGCTTCAGCAACGACGCCAACACGCTGTGAAGTCACTTCGGCCCCGGCGGCGTGGTCACTGTTGCACAAGGCGATGCGTCTGCAACGTGGGTGCCCCGTGCTGCGGCTTACAGTTACTGGGACGGCGAACTGATTGAGGCCGTCCCCGTGGATTCCACCACCGCGCCGGTTGCCACGGGCACCGAACTGCGCTACGTCGACGCCGTGTTGGGCGCCACGGATCTGTACAGCGTCGAGCGGAGTTTCGTCAAGCACGACCTGGTCTTCCCGCAGCCGCCCCGAATCACGGGCGACCAGTTCGAACCCGACACGTTCGGCATCGAAGGCCACCTGCGCTTGAGCGACGGCCTGCAGGTCTTCGTCAACGGCGAGCGCCAGACCGGCGAGTTCGTCGCGGACAACGGCATTCAGTTCCTCAACCCGGACGGCACGCTGGCCTTTGAGATGTACGGCGTGTTCGCCCACGATGCGTTGTTCCCTGAGCACATGCTACCCCTGGCGGAGAACACCACGGCGCCATACGTGCCGGGCTGGCTGCGTGGCACCGTCACCGACAACGGCATCGATCTGGCATTCGAAATCCCATCTGCATGGCTGTTTGCCCAAGAGCGGGTTTACCCGGTCACCATTGACCCGAGTTGGGGCTGGGACGATGTAGACACGTCCATCTACGTGCGCGAACGGCACGGCAACCTCAACGGTGCCACGCGGTTGTACGCGGGCGAGCTCAGTTACTCTTACTCATGTGGTTGGGCCGGCTGGAGCACAGCACTGGATGGGATAGCAACCGCATCTTCCTTCGCAACAGCCTGTCTGCCATCGACAACCGCATTGTGTCCGTGACCGATGCGCGTTTTGATCTGTACCGGGACGCCGGCAGCGGCACGAGCACGTTCTACAACTACGAGGTTCTCTCCGATTCCTGGACTGCTGGCGGAACAACCTGGAGCAACCAGCCCGGCGGGTCCACCTACCTAGGCTCCTTCTACGAGAACGGCGGCAACGGTTGGAAGACATCCTACCCACCAGAAGGGGAAGTGGAGGACCACATCAACGGCGACCACGTCTCAGATTTCGACGGCAATGACCAGATGTCCTACCGCGTACATCGCTCCTCAGAGTCGGGGAGTTCCCACTCGCGCTTCTATCGAACCGGCACCTACGCGCCGGAATGGCTGATCTCCTACAACGTCGACCACGCGGCACCGACCACCAGCATCACCCACACGGGAACCAGTGGCGACAACGGCTGGTTCCGCAGTTCTGTCAGCAGCACCCTGTCCTGCTCCGACTCATCCTCTGGTTGCTACCAGACCGATTGGCGCCGCAACAGTGGCACTTGGAATGACTACAGTTCAGCCATCAGCACCACTGCCCAAGGTACGACGGACATCGGCTACCGCAGCCAGGACAAGGTCCTCAACTGGGAAAGCGAACGGACCGAGACCATCAAGATCGACACGGTCAACCCATCGACCACCAGCAGCATCACCGGCACGCTGGGCGACAACGATTACTACACGGATACGCCCAGCGTGAGCGTTTCATGCAGTGACGCCACCAGCGGCTGTGCCCAGCGCCAGTACCGCATCAACGAGGGCACTTGGCAGACGTACTCCGAAGCCGTGGACATCAGCGACCAAGGAACCACGACCTTCGACTACCGCTCCGAGGACAACGCGGGCAACTGGGACAGCATCCGCTCCCTGACGATCAAGGTCGACACCGACCTGCCGTCCATCAGCCACACGCTCAGTGGCACCGCTGGTACCAACGGGTGGTACCGCAGTGCGGTGGAAATCGCCCTCGATGCCAGCGATGACACCTCCGGCATCGCCACCACCGAGTACAGGCTCAACAGCGGCGAGTGGCAGACCTACTCCGAGGCCGTCTCCGTCAGCACGGCGGGCACGACCACCTTCGACTACCGCACCACTGACGACGCGGGCAACGTGAAGACCGTCACAGGCAGTTCGTTCAAGATCGACTCCACGGC
>JBFJVP010000194.1:0-5994 GCA_041624075.1 Thermoplasmatota archaeon
CGGGAACATGCCCAGTCGGGGCTGTGCGGACGTTGCTTGCTGCCACCGCCCGGGCGGCGGCCGGCATGGCCGGAACAGGGGCAGCGGCGTGGATCGTGGCGTGCCCCTCACCGGATTCCAGGTAAACGACATCCGCGCCCCACGCGGGAGGCCCTCGGGCTTGTTGCACCACGCTGGCCTTGATGGGGTGAAGACCCGGCTCGTGGACCATCACCTGGAAGGCCACGGTGACCGGTTGCCCTTGGGGCAGAGCCAGCCGCTGGCCGCCCGAGGCTTCGACGCCTGGCGGCGTTTCCAGGGTGATTCGTGCGCGAGGGAGATCGATGGGTGATGTTGCCGAAACGATGACCTCGAAGGCGCTGCCAACCACAGCCTCCCCTTCGACGCGTGCGCTCACCTCGATGCTACTGGCCAAGCCGGAGAACTCCACACGCGGCAGGGAGACAGGCGACTCGTCGAGGGACTCACCGGGCACCGGGATTCCCGAAAGCAACGTGGCGGCCGCCACAAGCGCAGCACAGAGGCGAAACAACATGTGCCCGCCATGGCGCCCGGGGCAGATAGAACCCCAGTATCCTTTCGGCGACGATGATGCAAGCGCGGCGGCTACGGCTGCACACCCACGACTTCAACCATGAAGAGCAGCGGCAAGCCGGCGAGGTGGCCGGGGCACTCGCTGCCCTTGGCGGGTACGCAGTCGTACGCCTTGTCAGCCGGGATGCGGGCGGCTGCGGCGCCGCCCTCCTGGACGCCCACGGTCAGATCCAGGACACCCTCGAACATGCCCTCGGAGGGCAGGAAGATCACGGGGGCAAAGGCACCGGCCACGCTACCAGCCTGGGCGACACTCTCGGCAAACAGCGTGTAGTCCAGGTCGGTCTGCAAGACGCTGTCCGCGACGGTTTGCATACTGGTGCCAAACACGCGCCCATCGGGCACCATGCCAACGTAATGAGCTCGCACCAAACGATCCGCCACCACGTCACGCCCGCCAGCCTCGGGATCCCGTTCGATGCTCAGTTGAACCACATGGGTGGCGCCTCCCGGCGTCGTTGCCGAGAGGGGCATGGTCACGCTGCCCGTGCCCAGGCCCGCCTCGCCGTGGATCACGAATCCGGCTCGTTGCGCCGAGGCCAGGTGGATGCGTTCGAAACCTGGTTCGATGACGAGGCTGTTCTTGCCGTCGTTGAAGCCGGACACATGGATGTCGATCGGGTGGTCAGAGCAGTTCACAGCCACGGCAAGGAAGCCTGCCTTGCCGCCCGTGGTTGCGACCTTGTGGCTGGAATCGGGCACCCAAATGCCGAAGCGCGCCGGGCCGGGGTTGCGGTCGGCCGGGTCCGGGTGGACGATGCGAGCGTCCTCAACGGCGACTTCCATGCGGGGCGATCCGCTTTCCAGGCCCGCCTCATCATTGATGGTCTGTACGATCTCCAAACCCCGCACGACTTGGCCGAAGACCGGTTGCTTGCCATCCAGCCAGTCTGCGGGACGCACCAGGATGGAGAATTCGCCAGGCTGGCCGTCCAGGGCCATGGACACCGCACCGGGACCTTCATGGGCAATGGCGTGATGGTACTGGGCTGGCACTGGTGCAGCGTCGCCGTGGGCCGGCGCCACGCGCATCATGTAGTCGGTCTCGACGTAGTGGAAGGTTGCGCCATCGTAGGCCCCCGACTCCACCAGGTCGATGAACGCGCTCGCGGTTTCGGGCACGCGATCCAGAAACACCTCCACCTCGAAGCTGCCAAGGCTCGTGTTGAACACCGCCACCGGCTGGGGACGTTCGTCTGCGCGGCGCGTATCGACGCACCCCGCGCTGCTGGGCGTGGGCTCAACCCACTCCAGGCCGGCAGGCTCAGATTCGGCGCACCCGGCAAGCGCGGCACACATCAAGATGACAAGGACGAGGCGCATGGCAACTCCTGCGACTCTGGGACCGGCTTGTGTCTTTAAGGTGAACCCGGAACCTCAGGCTTCCTCGTCGGGGTCGATCTCGAGGATTTCCAGTTGGAACAGCAGCGTCCGGCCGGCCAGGTGGCCGGGGCAGCCCTGTTGCGAGGGGTTGCAGTTGTACGCCTTGGCGGGAGGCATGCGGCCGGCCGAGGTGCCACCTTCCAGGGTGCCGACGGCCAACTCGGTGAAGCCTTGGATGACGCCGCCGCCGGGCGTGAAGGAGAACGGCTGGTAGGCAACGCCTGCGGATTTGCGCTGGCTGATGCTGTTGGAAAAGCCGGTGTAACCGTAGTCGTTCTCGATGGCGTACTCGCCGGCCGCCTCCATGCTGGTGTCAAACACCATGCCGGTGACCATCATGCCCAAGTAGTGGGCTTCCACGGGCACGCCGCTCTTGACCTCCTGCTTGCCAGCAGCAGCGTCGCGGGTGACGGTGAGGTCCAACGTGTTGCTGGCCTCGCCGACCTGTAGCGTCAAGGGTAGCTTGACGGCTCCCTTTCCGCCGGCCACGTCGGCTGTGACGACGAACGCGGCCTGCATGGCTGCTCCCAGGGTGAACGACTGCCAGCCCTCTTCCGGCGCCAGGGTGTTGCCGCCCTCGTCATGGGGCGCCACGGACACCTCAACAGGGTGGTCGGCACAGTTGACGGCGACCACGATGAAGCTCGCTTCGCCGCCGTCGGCACCGACCTTCTGGGACGAGTCGGGCGTCCACATGCCGAAGTCGGACGCCGTCACCGGAGCCGGGGGAGGGTTGTCAGGGTAGACCATGCGAGCGCCGGTCAGGATGACCTCGGCCCCCGGCGTTCCCGTTGACGAGGCCGCCTCCGCGTTGACGCGGTCCACCACATCCATGCCACCCGTGACTTCCCCGAAGACGGCGTGTTTGTCATCCAGGTGCGGGGTGGGTCCAAACGTGATGAAGAACTGGCTGCCACCCGAGTCAGGGCCACTGTTGGCCATGGAGAGCATGCCCTTGCCGTCGTGGCGAAGCCGGTGGTGGAACTCATCGTCGATGCTGTAGCCGGGCCCACCAAATCCGTCGTCGGACGGGTCGTCGTCCTTGGAGTTGGGGTCGCCGCCCTGCATCATGAAGTTGCTGATGATGCGGTGGAACTTGGTGCCGTTGTAGAAGCCGGACTCGACCAGGTCGATGAAGTTGGCAGCAGTCGCCGGCGCCATGTCCGCGAAGATGTCGGCTTCGATGGTGCCCATGGTGGTTTCGAACACGGCCACGGGTTGCGCGCGATAGTCAACGCCGGCAGAATCGGTGCAGCCGACATCGCCGGGCGTGGGCGCCGCGTACGTGAGTGTGCCCGAGCCCGAATCGGAGCCGGCACAGCCGGCCAGCGTGGCGGCCAGCAAGGCCGTGATGGCAAGGATGGGGAAACGCATGGAATCAAGCCCCGGCAGGCGCGGGCCTTGATGAAGGGTTGCCCCGGGCAGTGGCGCCCCCCTGGACCCGCAGAGCGCCCGCCTGCGCCACCCGCCCAAGACTAGTCGAGCTTGGTGATCTGCACTTCGAAGGTCAGGGAGCGCCCGTTGAAGTCAGCCAACCGGTTACCGGCGGGAATGTCGTACCCGTAGCCGTAGGCAGCCGGGATCACGAGTGTCGCCTTCTCGCCCTTGGCCAAGCCCATGAGTCCGTAGTCGAAGCCGGGCACGGTCTGGCCGCTGCCCAGGGTGGTGGGGAAGCTGCCGTCGTCGAAGACCTCGCCGTTGTCGGTGAACCGTCCCTCGTAGGACACGGTGATGGAGTCGCCGGGGCCGGAGACGTCAGTCCGGTTCGCCGCGATCAAGAGGGTAGCCTTGCGCACGGCGCCAGCCGCGTGCAGTTCCACCGCGTGGGTGCCCCCGGGCTCGTCCTCGGGCACCGTGATGGTGACAAGGGTCCGGGCCCAGTCGGTGTACTCGTAGCCGCGGGCGCCGCGCATCTTCGTGCCGTCCGGGTGGAGGGTGCCCGAATCCTCCTCAAAGGAAACGGTCCAGTTGGCAGGCAGTGCCGAGCCGCCCGCGCCCGTCAGGTTCCACGTGAAGTCAATGGAGTCGGCGCCGCTGTTGTGCGCCCACACCAGGATGTGGTCTGTGTCACCGCTGATGTGCCATTGGCCCGGCGTGATGAAGTCAAGCGAAACGCCGCTGTCCGAGGCGCACCCGGCGAGCATGAGGCTGACAAGCAATGCAATGGAAACGAATTGGAATTTCATGGATTTACTCCCGGTATGCGCGAAGGATCACGATGGGGTCGGCCGGCGCGAACGTCTGGCCATCAATCTGCTGGCCGCGCTCGACCGTGGTCATGGATCGCACCACGTTTTCGCCCTCGACCACATGGGCGAAGACGGCGTAGCCGCCACTGCCGTCCGGCCCGGGGTCCAGGGAACGGCGGTTGTCCACGACGTTGATGAAGAACTGACTGGTGGCGCTATCCTCGAACTGGGTGCGCGCCATGGACACCGACCAACGCACGTTGGGTTCCTCCTTGGTGGCCTCGAGCGGAATGGGGTCGCGTGTTTCCTTGCGTTCCCCATCGGCGTACATGCCACCGCCCTGGACCACGAACTGGGGGCCCACGCGGTGGTACGTCAGGCAACTGTAGAAGCCGCTGTCGACGTACTCCAGGAAGTTGCTCACCGTGATGGGCGCGTGTTCGGCGTCCATCTGCAGGACGTAGTCGCCCAACGTGGTCTCGAAGACCACGCGAACGCCGTCGCCGTCGCCCTCAAACGGCGCCCGCGGGTCGGGTACGTCCTCGTATTGCTCGCAAGCCGACGCATCAACCGAAGAGCCGCTGTCGGCGCAGCCGGCCAAGGCGGTGGCCAGCATGAGCGCTGCTACCAGCAGGAACCTCACCATGGGCTGCGCGACACCCGTGGCCGCGAAAAGTCTTGGCCCTTGCCCGGCCGCCGCGCCGCCACCTCTCAAGTCGGGGGAGTTTATCAGCGAGTGACCCGTGCCGGGACCACTTGATTGAAGGCCAGCACGACGTGAGTGTCGCCGTTGTGGGCAGTGGTGGCTTTGGCACCTGCCTGGCGATGCTGTTGTCATCCAACGGCTTGGAGGTGCGGCAGTGGTGCCGCAACCCCGACTACGCGCAGACGCTCACCAATCGGCGGGAAAACGTCCGCTACTTGCCCGGCGTCAAGCTGCCCCTGTCGATCTGGATCACGTCAAGCCTCGCCGACGCCGTCGACGGCGCCGAAGTGGTCGTGGTGGCCGTGCCCAGCCAGGCTGTGCGCGAGACCGCCAAGCGCATTGCCCCGGTACTGGATCCGGACGCCAAGGTCCTCAACGTGGCCAAAGGCATCGAAACCGGCACGTTCCAACGAATGAGCCAGGTGTTGCGCGACGAACTGGGCAACCGCGTGCCCATCGCGAGCCTGTCGGGGCCCAATCACGCCGAGGAGATCGCCCGCGGCATGCCGGGAGCAACGGTCATCGCCTCCCACAACGAGAGTTGCCTTGACCTGTTGTGCGACCTGTTCACGACGCAGACCTTCAAAGCCTACCCGCGCACCGACCTGGTGGGCGTTGAACTGGGAGGGGTGCTGAAGAACATCACCGCCCTGGCAGCGGGCATCACGCGCGGCATCGGATTCGGCGACAACTCCGCCAGCGCCGTGATCACGCTGGGCCTTGACGAGATGGTGCGCTTCGGCACCGCCCACGGCGCCAAGAAACAGACCTTCACCGGGCTCAGTGGCCTGGGGGACCTGATCGCAACGTGCACCAGCCAGCACAGCCGCAACCGCCGCGTTGGCGAGTTGCTTGGCAAGGGACTGACCTGGCAGGAAGCCCTGGCCACCATGGGCGGCAAGGTGGCCGAGGGCGTCCATGCCACGCGGTTCGTGCACGAGCAGGCCCAAGCCGAAGGCATCGACTTGCCCCTGACGGCGGAGATCTACCGGATCCTGTACGAGGGGAAGGACGCCAAGAACGCGGTGCGGGACCTGCTGGCGCTTCTCTGACGGGCCTTCGGAGGCCAGATCCCGACTCGCGCGACGCCCATCAGCAGCAGCCCACGACCGTTGGCAGCGC
>JBFJVP010000195.1:0-5904 GCA_041624075.1 Thermoplasmatota archaeon
CTCACCCGGGTCCCAGGCGCATTGTACACGGTGTGCAAGTTGTCCCGGATGGCCGTGCCGCTGTGGTCTCCGGCGTACGCAGCCGTCAACGCCATGGCCATGATGGCATCGTACGTCTCCGCCGAGAAGAGCTTGGGCTCGGCACCGTATTCCGCCATGAAGGCATCCTTGAACGCCTGGGTGGCCGCCGTTTGCGCCGCGTCCGGGGCGGTGCCGCCGAGGCCAGTGAGCACAAAGTTGCCCGCCGAATCCTTGCCGACCTGCTCGACGAATGCGCCATCCTTGACGCCTTCGCTGAAGAAGAACACGGACTTGGACATCAAGCCCTTCTGGAAGGCTTCCTTGACGATCTGGCCACCCTCCTCGGGGTAGCCGATGAACACGATGGCGTCGGGGGACTGCTTGCCTGCCTGGGTCACCTGGCTGGCGTAGGTGGCGCCCTTCTCCTCAAACATGATGGTTTCGACGACGGTTCCGCCCCGGCTCTCGAAGGATTGCTTGAACACCTGGCCCAAGCCCTGCCCGTACGCGTTCTGGACCGCCATGACGGCGACGGTTTGGCAGCCGTCCTCGGCAACCATAGCCGCCAGGACCTTGCCCTGCAGCGCGTCGCTTGGGGGCACGCGTCCGAACCAGCCCTGGTTATCGCTTTCTGTCAACGCGGGACTGGTGGAGGCAGGGGTGAAGAGGAAGATCTCGTTGTCGATCGCCAAGGGCAGAATCGCGCCGGTCACACCCGATGACGCGGCGCCCGCCACTCCTGCCACGCCCTGGTTGACCAAGTTGGTGAAGCCAGTGGCTGCCTCGGTTGGGCTGGTCTTGGTGTCACCCAGCACCAACTCGACGGGCATGCCGTTGACGCCGCCTGCCGCATTGATCTGCTTGACCGCCAACTGGGCCGCCTTCTGCATGTGGTCACCAAAGGCCTGGAGGGAGCCCGTAATGGGGAGCATGGTGCCCAATTTGAGCGGCTCATCCAGTGCTGGCTGCGCGGCCAAGACGTGCTGCAGGGAGCCGGGCGCAGTCAACGATGGGACCAGCAAATCATCCGGTGCGGTGGCAGCAGCCGCCCCGCCGCACGAGGTCTTGATGTTCTCTTCCACGGTTCCCACGCAACCAGCCATGGCTGTGAGCAGGAGGCCAACGGTAGCGAGCTTAACGAGGCTCAATCGATTTGAAGACATGGAGACCCTCCGGTTTGGCCAAGCATCTGAGGTTGGCCGTTAAGGGTTCCGAGACAGGTTTGGGCGGCCGGTTATGGACCCTAAACCAGGGCCGGACAGTGCGGGGCACACGAGTTCGGCGCGTCGGGCTCCTCCTCGTCCGCCGAGTCCTCCGTGGCCTCCATCGACGGGATGCGCTGGCCAATGTCCAGGTGGTAGGACCCCGTGGCCACGCCCAGTTCGGCGAAAACGACGACTATCCATTCGCCGGCGGGCGGTTCGTCGAACGTGAACTGAGCCTCATCGCTCGTCGAGACATGGTGGTAACAGTCCCCACTGCTACAATCCGGCTCGATGAAGCGCAGGGTCACGCCGCCAGGGGTGTCTAAGGTGACGGTGATGTTGACGACCAGTTCCTCGGCGTCTTTATTGACATCGAAATGGTCGAATCCCTCGACTATGAAGGACACGGCCGCTTCCGAAGTCGTGTAGAAGTCGCCATCCAAGGTCGACATGCGCCAGACGAATTCAGGCGTCTCTTCAATGGGAGCGACTTCGGCCTCGGCTTCATTGACCGGTTCATCGTCGTCCACGCAGCCAGCCAATCCAGCTATCAGAAGGATAGCACAAACGAATGCCTTCATGCCCTGGCGAACACGACTTGTTAGGCAAGCTGCGCGGACGGGTCGTTGGACTATCGTGATCAAACCAGTTGGGTGACGACCAGGTCGCCTCCCGCGTGGAAGATGTGACCGTTGTAGTAGCGGGCATCCCACGTGCTCCCGGCGGCTGGCTCGATATCGAGGATTTCCGGGTTGTCCGGGTCTTCGAAGCTGACCATGAGGGTGCCGCCCGTGTACCAGCCCATCACGAACGCCTGTTGGCCCAGGATGATGTCGCCGAAATGACTGCCGCAGTTGACGCGAGGGTCGCCACTTTCCTCTTCGAAGGTATCCGGGTTTTGGACGAAGGACCGTAGCACGGGGTTGGCTTCGTCACTGATGTCCCACACCCAGGCGGCGCCGGTGGGAACCTGCGGATCGAGGGCGCCAGGCAGGGGCGTGTCCTGGTGGACGCAGTTGTTGGCGATGATGTGCTCGTCGTCGACGATGAGGATGGTGCCGTCGGCGTTGGCCAGCGCCTGGTGATGGTACTTGATGCGTGCGTCATCCATCATGCTGACCCACGTGGGGTTCGTGGGCCCCCCAGCGGCTTGGCTGATGTCCCAGATGAACGTCTCGCCGCCCAGGCCAGTGTACGTGCCCCCGCCGCCGGCGCAGTACGCTCGCTCCAGATCGACGCGCACAGTGATGTCGTGGCAGCCGTCGCTCTCCACCGGGACGCCGCCGATGGTGGCCGGGATCGGGAAGGTGTGTACCGTGGGGTTGTCGACGTCACTGATGTCCAGCACGTCGATGCGCTTGGTTTGGCCGCTGGCGCCACTGGAGTAGATGTAGGGGGTTCCCGGCACGGCGGCGAGGTTGTGGACGCCGGCGCTGGGCAGCGGCACCGTGGTTACCAGGGAGGGTCGCTCGGGGTTGGTGGCGTCGACGATGTGGACGCCCCGGCCACTGCCTGCCAGAACGGCGTAGGTTCGCCCGTTCCACTCCAAGACATCGACATCACGGGCGCCGACGCCCGGCAGGGTGCCGAGGGTGACTGGGTGGGTGGCGTTGCTGACATCTGCCAGGACGAGGTCGCCGCCGTTGGTCCAGTAGAGGATATCCTCGTGGATCCAGATGCCTTGGCCACCGCCGTCCATTTCGTGGATGAAGCTTGGGCCGAAGCCTGTGAGGTTGGCTAGGAACGGTTGGATTGCTTGGGCGTGATCGACGGGTGTGTCGGTCTGCTGGGGGGCGCCACTGGACAGGCAACCTGCCAGGCCAGCCACCATCAGCATCAGCGGGGCGTACTTCATGCGTCGCACGCGTCGGAGTTACGGTTAGCCGTTGTGGGAGCGCAGTAGACGCCTCTGGGCGGTGAACTGGGGAGGATGGGCAAGGGGGAGTGGGGGCCTGCCGACCCCCGACCTCGCACCCCAGCCTGGGCAGTGTGTCGGCGGAGCAACTGGTTGTCACGGCTGCCTACGGCGCGCTGCTGGATGTCCACGTGTATTCGTGAGGGCTTGCGTACGCGCCGGTTGGCTGCGGCGGGCGCTCCGTCGGGTTTGTTCCTCTTTCTTCCATGGTGTTTCGGTGGCGGCGAGGGGCCGGTGTCCCGGAGCCGGGCCGCACGCGCCGGACTCGCAGATTTGTGAACATGTTAAGGTTCAAGTCGTAGATGTTCGAAATCCTTTTTTCTGCGAGCTTCGTACGGTACAGCAATGCCGACAAGCCGTAAGCCGCCGAGCCTTCCAGCGCGCCTAGGCCCAATCGACCAACGCGTAGCCGCCGGAGGAAGACCCGAGTGCTGACCAGCCACGGTGTCCAGGTAGCGGCTTGCAAGCCCACCGACGAGCAGGTACTCACGAGCGAAGCGGTGGCATTTGTGGCCGATCTGCACCGACGCTTCGAGGATCGCCGCCAGGAACTGCTCGCCCGCCGCGTACAAGCCGCAGTCGACGGGCCGCGCTTGGACTTCATGGACGAAACGGCCAGCATCCGCGCTGGCGACTGGCGCGTTGCCTCCCTTCCCGCAGACCTGCTGGATCGCCGCGTCGAAATCACGGGGCCCGTCGATCGCAAGATGCTCATCAACGGCCTCAACGCCGGAGCCCGCGTCTACATGGCTGACCTGGAGGACTCCACCAGCCCCACCTGGCGCAACTGCATCGAAGGCCAAGCCAACCTCCAGGATGCCGTACGCGGCACCATTCGACTGGAAGACGCGGCGCGCCAGAAGGTGTACGAGTTGGGCCCCGATCCATCCGTGCTGATCGTGCGCCCCCGGGGCTGGCACCTGGACGAAGTCCACATGCGCGTCGATGGGCAACCAGTTTCCGCCAGCCTCTTCGACTTCGCCCTGGCGTTCTTCCACAACGCCCATGCTCTGCTGGAGCGCGGTTCGGGCCCCTACTACTACCTTCCCAAGCTGGAGCACCACTTGGAGGCCCGGCTGTGGAACGACGTGTTCGTCGCCGCGCAGGAAGCTCTCGGCATCCCTGTTGGCACCATCAAGGCCACCGTGTTGATCGAGACGCTCCCAGCCGTCTTCCAGATGGACGAGATCCTGTGGGAGCTGCGCGACCACGCGGCCGGACTCAACGCCGGCCGCTGGGACTACATCTTCAGTTGCATCAAGAGCCGCCCAGACGACCCGGCCGCCGTGCTGCCTGACCGAGCGCAGGTCGCCATGACGGTGCCGTTCATGCGCGCCTACACCGACCTGCTGGTGGCCACGTGCCACAAGCGGGGCGCCTTCGCCATGGGCGGCATGAGTGCCTTCATCCCCAACCGCAAGGACCCGGAGGTCACCGAGCGCGCCTTGGCTGCCGTGCGGGCAGACAAGCAACGGGAAGCCGACGACGGGTGCGATGGCACCTGGGTGGCTCACCCCGACTTGGTGCCGGTCGCCATGGAGATCTTCAACGCCGCCCTGGGGGACCAGCCGAACCAGTTGGACCGCTTGCCCGACGCCAGCCACGTGGATGCCAGCCGCTTGCTCGACTTCAGCATCCCCGATGGCCGCGTCAGCGAAGCCGGCGTGCGCCTCAACCTGGAGGCGGCCGTGGCGTACGTGGCCCACTGGCTTGCCGGCCGCGGCGCCGTGGCGTGGCACAACCTCATGGAGGACGCCGCCACCGCCGAGATCAGCCGCAGCCAGGTGTGGCAGTGGCTGCGCCATCAAACGCCCGTGGATGGCCAACCCCTGACGCCTGAGCGCGTGCAGGCCTGGCTCGGCGAAGAAACCGATCGCATCCGCGACGTGTTGGCACCAGAAGTCGCCGGCCACCTGGAAGCCGCCCACGACTTGGTTGCCCGCATCGTCCTTGCACCTGACTTTACTGCCTTCCTCACAACCCCCGCCTACGAGCAACTCGCCCTGGAGAACCCATGACACCCGAAATCGAAGGTCGCATCCAAAGCCAAGCCGACGCCCTGACCCGCCAATGGGAAACCGATGAGCGATGGGCCGACATCCGCCGTGAACACAGCGCCGAGGAAGTGGTGCGCCTGCGCGGCAGCCTGCAGTTCGACTACCCGGTCGCCCGCCACGGCGCCGAGCGACTATGGCGGCTACTGCACGAGGATGAACCGGTGCGGGCGCTGGGAGCCCTGACGGGCAACCAGGCGGTCCAGATGGTTCGAGCCGGCCTCAAGGCGATCTACCTGAGCGGGTGGCAGGTCGCCGCCGATGCCAACCTGGCCGAGCAGATGTACCCCGATCAGAGCCTGTACCCCGTCAACTCCGTGCCGGCCGTGGTGCGTCGCATCAACAACGCCCTGCGCCGCGCCGACCAGATCGAATGGAGTGAAGGCGACCTGAAGCGCGACTGGTTCGTGCCCATCGTTGCCGACGCGGAGGCGGGCTTTGGCGGCCCCCTCAACGCCTTCGAACTCATGAAGAGCATGATCGAAGCGGGAGCCGCAGCCGTCCACTGGGAGGACCAGTTGGCCAGCGAGAAGAAGTGCGGCCACTTGGGCGGCAAGGTGCTGGTTCCCACCAGCCACCACGTTCGCACCCTCAAGGCCGCCAGGCTCGCCGCTGATGTCATGGGCGTTCCCACGCTGATCGTTGCCCGCACCGACGCCCGCGCCGCCACCCTGCTGACCAGCGACGTGGACCCCATCGACCACGCCCA
>JBFJVP010000196.1:0-5885 GCA_041624075.1 Thermoplasmatota archaeon
CATCACTCACGGGTTCCCAGTCGCTTATACGAGCCAAAGTGCAGGCGAGCCGGTCTTGATTGGGCGATCCATCCTGGCGCCTTCTGGAGCCTCCTTGATTCATACGTTCTATTCGCAGGTCGACGGCAACCCGAAAAAGGCAACCCTGTTCCACAGTTTCAGCGATGGGCGGCCTGACTTGATGCTGGCCTCGTGGTTTGCCGGCCGGGTTTGGACCGAGGGGAGCCATGCATTGCAGTATTGGATTCTTCATCCCGACGGCCGCGATCCGATGGTCGAGGTCGATTTCCGAGTCGGCGTTGACGGCGGGCAACTGGAGGCGCGGTACGACGCAGGCGCCGACCTTGTCGTCGTCTCGTTCGACTCACGCTGCGCCCTGCCGCAAGCTCTCCTGTTCCAGCGCACCGGGGCAGATGGCGCTGATTTGGACATCATGGAGCTGCGTCGAACCAGTTGCCATCACGGCGCGGGGCCTGCCATCGGGCCGCTGCAGAAGCCAGATACTCAATTTCTCAACCCAAACCCTGCCTATCGAAGCCACAGGGGCGGCGTCGATTCCCATGACCTCGCCGCTACGCAAATGCGTGGGTTGAACGCAGGAAAGGCGCTAGAGGCACTTCGGACAAGCCCTGAGTTCGGCAGAAACTGTACGGATCCGTGCTGGCTCCATTCGCTGCGCTGGAGTCAGCGAGAAGCAGCCATCACGGACGTCCTTTCGGGCGCCGCCGCCATGATAGGTCAATGGTCGTTCCTTTTCGTGACCGGTAGTGGCCAGAAGGCCTGGACAGTCGAACCTAGCACACTGGGCTGGCACGGCCAGCCGGCAGTAGCGTGGGATACGCTGGCAGGCCCGATCGCTCCTGTGAGAGACAGCACAGCGTGGGGCTTGCGGGCGGCCCTAGTTTCTGATGCGGTGTCGTTCATGACCGCCGAACCCGTCCTGGTTCAATGGGTTTTCTTGCCTGGCCCGACGGTGCCCCTGGAGAAGTGGAATTCTTCGCTCGCGATCGCGCTTCATGGTTCATACGACGCGCGCCAATGGAGTGCCCTTGCAGGCTTTCCGCTTGGATGGGTCGCGGCAATCAACGGGCTTCTCATGACATGGAACGGTGACCTTCGCCTGTGTGATCCCTGCCAGCCCTAGGCTTCCCGCCTTGCAATCATGATCGCGGCGTCGGTGTGCCGGCTGAGGGTTTCGACCGAGAAGGGTGTGGTTCCCTCTTCGGGTACGACGATGATGCGGGCGTCGCGTACGCGGCTGTGCATGGCTTGGGCGGTGGCCGCTGTGGCTTCGGGTGCGCCGTCGCCGATGTGGATCTCCCAAAGCCGGGCCGAAATCCCTCTTGTCCACTTGTGGACGCGGTTGGCTGCTGCGGCGGGGTCGCGCTCTTCGGCCACCAACAACACCCGGTCGTCGGCCAAGAGGGCCAAGCCGGTCACGTCGCCAGGATCGACGCCGACCACCACGCGTTGGTAGCCCTCCCTTGCCGAGGGGCGTTCGTCGAGGGCCGCCAGGACCGACAGGAGCGTTGCTTCACGGCTGGCCAGCACGTGCCGGCTGCGCTCGTCGCCGGGGGGCCCGTTGAGGATCACCTGCACGGCGGGGGGTATGTCTTCGCCCGGCGCCAGGCCGAGAACGGGGACGTTGTGGTCCTCCAGGAAGGGCACCAGTCGGTGGTACAAGCGGAAGTCGTCCGTCACGAGGGCGACGGTGCGGTTGATGCGTTCCCCGATGTGGCCGGTCAGTCGCGGGCCTCCCTGTTCATGTGTTGGAGGTGGGCGTGGACCAGTGCGGGCATGGCGGCAAGCGCCGTTGCGGTTTCAAAGCCGATGCCGCGCCCGGTCAATTCAAGTGTGTACTTGGCGGCCTTTAACACTCCGGCGGGTAGGCCCCGGGGCCCCAGTCCCACCACGAGGAGTTGGCTCTCGCCGTGGTGAAGGCTCTGGGCCAATTGGAGCGGCGTGACGGATTGGGCGTGGGGTTGGGTGTGCTCGGAGCTTAAAACCACGCGACCCAGTTGTGGGGGGAACCCCGCGCCTGCGCCGTGCTTGCCTCCCGGGTAGTCGAAGAGATGGAAGCGCCCGGCGTCGGCGAGTTGGCGGAAGTACGAGCCGCCGGCGCCAATGGAGGTGCTGTCGGCGACGAAGGCGGCCACGTCGGCGGGCGTGCGTAGGTCCGGCGCGGCCGGGTTCTTGGATTCACGGCGGCGCCCCTCGTCGTACGGGAATCCGAACGTGGCCAGGTTGCAGTCGAAGGCCAGCGCCACGGGGGCCGCGCGGGCAAGTGCCCGCCGCATGGCGTCGTGCCAACGCACCGGGTCGTACGAGTTGTACAACCCAAGCGTTAGCCTCCCGGTTCTTCGCCCACCCACCGTTGGCCCACCCCGGCCCGATTCAAGAAATCCATGGTCCTGGGGCCGGGCCCGGCTGCCAGTGTTACCTGCGGCGTCATCGCGTGGAACCCCACTGCAGGCAGGCTGCGGCCTGCCCAGCGCACCATCGGGTGCCATGTGTGTGCGGCAATCTCTTTACGGCCTACGTCAAGCACCCTGTTGTGCGCCGTGCCTTGCTGCTCGTTCTGGCCCTCGCCTTCGCGGGATGCAGCGACCAGCAAAGCACTCCGGAGCCACCCACTGAGCAGCCCCCGGCGCCAGTGGAGCCGGAGGTCAACCAGACGATTCCTACCACCTGGTTCAACCTGACGCTCTCCCAAATCCCCTATAGCCAAAGCGTCACCCAACTGGTGCTGGACGTGCAATCGCTTGGTCGCCTGGGCGTTACCATCACGGGAAAGATCGGGGCGCTGGCCCAAACATCCAATTGCGCGGTGGGCGCCATGCACGCAGTGGCCGCTGACAATACCATGCTGGCCTCGGGGGGCACGATTTTCTGGGCCGCAGGCGACGCTGGTTCCGTGGGGGCCATGGTTGCCGGCGAGGCCGTCGAGGTTGGCAGCAGTGAATCCTCGGGTCCGCGTGAGCCCTACGCCCAGCACTTGGAGGCTACGCTGGAGATCAGGCCCGGCGACCGGTTGCTCGTCGAACTGGGTGGCCAGGACCCGAAGCTTATGGAAGGCACATACGAGGCCAACGGTACCCAACAGGCCAATTACCTCAACATCAGCCTGGAAATTGACGCAGTGGTCGAACTCGTCCAGTCCACTCAACGCGTGCTTCGCTGTGGATCAGGCGCAGGGGATTTCGACGAGCATGAGGCCCGCGTGGACGCTCCCGGCATGGAGGCCTCGAAAGCCTCGCGGCTTCACATGACGACGGCGTCGGCTGCCACGCTGGTGTACGTCAACAACGCAGGCGCTGGCAGCGACTTCAACAAGGCCAACGTCACGTTCCTCGGCGAGCAAGTGGATTCGCCCGATGCCTTGGTCCGCACGGCCGGCGAGCCCGGTTCGATGGGAATCGTGCTGGACTCCTGGGCCTCCACGGGAACGCCCGCGCCGCTCTGGCTGGTGGCGGATCTGCATTGGCCGTTCGTCATGGCCCTCTGAAGCGCCTCCGACTTGCCGTCAAATTTCCCCCATTCAGGCGGCGACTGGGGCCTCTAGGTGGCGGGGCAGGTGCTGCAAGAAACCCGTTGCGTGCTGCAACATGGCCTGAGCGGCTGCTGGCTCGATGCGGCCGTCGTCCACCAGCATCAACTCCGGCCCGCGCCACTGCCACAGGTATCCAGCGCGTGGAAGCAGGTACTCCATCATGCGGGGGTGAATGATATCATAGGCAAACCGGCGGTTACGGCACTTCACCCAGAATCGGCGGCTGAATACATCGCTCTCGAAGTCAATGTCCTCTCCTCCCAGGGCATCGAAGAGCTTGTGATGCAAGCCCTCCCGTCGGATGCTCAAGTCCGGCGCGGCGTACGGCATACTCAATGCACAGATCCGGTGAACGTGGTGCTCCCTGTTCTTGCCGCTGCCGGTTGTGTACTCGTACTGGAACACGGCGAAACGCCGCCCCGCCACGGCACCCTGCACGACGTGGTGTGCGCCGCGCCCGTGCCCGTGACCAAAAGGCTCGAAGCGCCGGAACCTGTGGGGAAGCGCCGTGTCCCGGGCACTGAATGTGTAGCCCTGGCTGGCCGCCCACGCTGCCATGCGCTTGCGCCGTGCCTCACGCAGCCACCACTGCAGGGCAAACATCCCGCCTGCCAGCAGCGCGAAGAACAGAATCGGTCCAAGCATCGCCAAGCCCTCACTCACGCAGCGCTACCCCCTGTGGCTAGACAATGGGATCCAGCCTCCGCCTCCAGGCAACCTCGCGCCCAGTGCAGGGGCGCGGAGCTGCCCGAGCAAGGCGAGATCATAGACGCACCGGGGGTGCCTGGACGTGCAGTGGATCCACCTCGAAGAACGCTCTCGGCTTGGGCCTGAACAGGCCCGCAAAAACCGATCCAGGGAACTGACGCGTCGCATTGCGGTGATCCCTCACGTTTCCATTGTAGAAGCGCCTGGCCGCCTGGATGCGGTCCTCCGTGATTGCCAACTCCTTCTGTAATTGCAGGAAATTGGAAGATGCCTTCAACTCTGGGTACGCCTCAGCCACCGCCAACAAGCGGCCCGCAGCCCGAACCAACGCCCGCTCTGCCGCCTGCGCATCCTCCGGGCCCAAATCGTTGCGCCGCGCCATCGCCCGAGCCTCCACGATCGCCTCCTGCAGGCCCCGCTCATGGGCGGCATAGCCCTTCACGGTGGCCACCAGGTTGGGAATCAGTTCGTGGCGCCGCCGCAATTCAGTGCCAACGTTGCTCCACGCCTCGTCGCAGCGATTGCCCAGCACAACGAAGCGGTTGTAGAAGTGCCAGGAAACGAGCGCCACTGCTACGCCGGCGGCGATGAGCCAATGAAACCAGGCCACGCGCGGCGATGGGTCCTGGGCTACAAGGCGATGACGGGACAACCGGGCATGCGGCAGCCTGGGTGGCTCCGGCAATTCCGCGCCGGCGGCGAAATGCCAACAAGTGTTCCAAAAACATCATACTCGCCACAACCATCCCAAGGGCATGGCCCTCATCGGGACCGCCAAGCGCCGCCGCATGCAACTTGCATTGGCCTCATGCACCCTGATCCTGCTTCTGGCCGTTACCCCGGGGGGGGGCACGGCTAGACAATGACATCTGCCATGCAACAGACCCCGCACTATGCATCGTGCTGACGCCGGCATGTGATCTCGTCGTGGACCCCACAAGCCACCAGAGCGCCTGCCTGGTTGGCAATTGCCCGAATGATGTCACAATCGGCCAACCAGGCGGCTACCCGACGGTCATTCTACACCCCGATCCACGGGGATGGATTCTCTCGTATGGGATCGTTGTACAGGATCCAGACACGCTTAGTGACCACACTCTCATCGGATTCACTCTACTCGTGGGCGCCGTGTGTATCTAAAAGCACTCAGCCCGCGGGCCCTGATTTGCGGGATTACTATTATTGCGATCATGATAGGTGGGTGCAGCCATCAATCGCCGCCAGAATCAACCGGCCATGCGCACGAAGCAGAGGAAAACGGACGAGCGGAGTCGGTGCCAACCACGCCACGTTCAGAGCCTGACCCAGACCCCTGGTTCATGCAGTTTGACGACTGCGAGGAACTAGCACTTAGTTATGTCTGGCCGGGCGCAACCAACCCATCAGATCCCCCACCTGGCTGGGAAACACCGGAGAATCCACTATTCACAAGGACCGTATACACCGCCTACAATTGCTTGCGCTTTCACTGGATGGAATTCGATCGGCCCGTTGCCATGATTTTTGAAACACACAACAACTACGTCCCAAACGACTGCCATCCAGGCCCCGGTCAAGATCTACAAGTGTTGATCGCTGCGTACGTCGGTGATGAAGAATTGGCCAAAGCACTGCGGGAGCGGCTGGG
>JBFJVP010000197.1:0-5885 GCA_041624075.1 Thermoplasmatota archaeon
AATGCGACCGCAAAAAACGCCAAAGAGACCAAGGCCGCCGCATCGCCAAAGCGAGCCCTCACCCAGACGAACACCAGCAACCCCGGCAATGTCGCCAGGACAGGAAACAGCCACAGCAGATGGTCCGTCGACGAAAGCCCCGCAGTCACCGCCAAAGACTGCTGGAGCGCCAGCAGACCCGGTGGAAATTGCTGGAGAACCCACAGTGGAGCGTCGTGGATGTGGCCCCGGGCCGCCACCGAATTCATGGCCGCAGCATAGAATCCGTAGTCGTACCCCAACGGAACGCGGGTCTGGCGGTAGGGAAGGATCCGCACTAGCCAAGCCACCAGCAAGCCGAGCGCCACGGCAAGCCCCATGGGTACGGGAAGCCGCGGCGCATCACGCGGCGCATCCAGCCGGCCAAGGCCAATGTGTAGCGCCGCCAGAGCCAGCCAAGCCAAGGCCGCCAACGGCAGCCGCGGCGCCAAAATCGAAAATGGGCCCAGAAGAACCAGTGGAAACAGAATCAGGAGAAGGGAAGAGAACTGGAGAAAGACGAGGCGAACCAAACGCCGCACCCGACGCATCTCCATGCTGCGCGAGTCCCCCCGCGCTACAAGACCCTGGCGTTATGCCTTGATCTGGAACGGCTCGCTGCGAGGGGAGCCCTCGAAGCCCTTGCCATCCAGGGAGACTGCGGCGGTGCAGACCTCGCCGGGCTCCAGGACGCCGGGAGCCAACCGGAACAGCATGGTCAGCGACTCACCGGGCTGGAACTCGTACTTGGCCAAGTGGAAGGCAAACGGGTTGGCCTGCTTCGGCTGGGCGTCGCGGCCGCCGGGCTCGTACCCGTAGTCGTAGCCGTAATCGTAGCCGTAGTCGTACCCGTAGTCATAGTCGTACTCGTAATCGTACTCGTAGTCGTACCCGTAATCGTAGTCGTACCCGTAGTCATACCCGTAATCGTAATCGTACCCGTAGTCGTAATCGTACCCGTAACCGTAGCCGCCGGGATCCCGGGTGGCAGTCAGAGCCTTGCTTTCAAAGACCAAGGACCCGACGGTAACCTGCTGGCTCATGGGGGCGCCGCTGCCAGTGAAGCGATCCACGTAGGTCGCATCGTCGCAGCGGGTCTCCAGCATGATTTGATCCACGCCGAGGCCGGTGGCACTCTGGAACGTCAGTGTTGCCGCGATCGTCTGATAGCTGCCCTCGTCGCGGAGAACAGGCTTCGCCAGCGTGCCCAACGCGTTGGAAGCTGCAGGCAGCAGCAAAACGCCCAGGATTGCGACGGCAATCACGGCACTGGTGAAGAAACTCTTGGCGTGGCCCCGATCCATCATCTATGCCTCGTTGAAGCGTCCAAGCCAGGGGTCGGATATAACCGATGTGCTGGCTCTCTGCCCCACTTCCCCTTGGAATCCGGCTTCTAAAACCCCATCGCTGGGGGGCATTGGCCGCCGTTCAAGACGCCCAATAGAAATGATGGGAGAAGAAGGGTGAAGGAATTCTGCGTAATTTATTGCTTCCGGCGGGCGGCGGCCAAGGCAATTGCCACAATGGCCAGGACCGGGACGATGCCCAACCCGGGCGTGTCTTCCTTGGGCTCGCCCCCGCCATCTTCACCGTCGCCGCCGTCGCCGCCATCCCCGCCATCGGCTCCCCCATCCGTGGCTGTTGACGCGGTGGTGCCCAACAGGCTGCTGCCGCCGGGCACGCCCTCATCGAGGTCGGGGACGAATCCGATGAATCCGCTGGCACCCCGGAAGTACGCCGTCACCAAGTAGTGGGACGTGGCGGTGCCCTTGGCGTCCGTGTAGGTGCCCAGGCTGCCGTCGCGGGTTTGGTCAATGAGTTCGTACGGCGAGTTGGCGCGCCAGATCTGGTAGCCCGCAGCGTTGGCCTGTGGCAGCCAGCGCAGGACGTTGCCGTCGGCGGTGCGGCGAACCTCGAGGCTGGCGTCAATGGCACGGTTGGCCTTGGCGACATCCGATGCCGTTGCCGTCGACGGGCCCCCTGATGGCGGAGGCGACGGCGGAGCGGGCGGAGCCGGCGGAGCAGGGGGTGCGGGCGGCGTCGTGAAACCTCCGCCTCCGCCGCCACCGCCACCGCCACCAGACGACGACGTACCGCTTCCACTCAGACGCAGCGCAAACAGCGGCGGGGGAGCGTTGTTGGCACTGGTGCCAAGCGTCACGTACGCGACATCATCCTCCGTCAATCCCGTGCCTGAGCTGCCAAACGCGCCATTGGCATCGCCGTCGAAGAAGCGGAAGAACCAGGATTGGCCGGCAGGCGGTGTTGCACAAGTCGTCTGGCCGGAAATCAGGTCCGCGTCGCCGGCGCGAATGATGGTGCCGGACGTATAGGTCTGACTGGCGGAAATACTGGAATCGGCCGGGTAGGGCGACAAGCGCAGATCGAAGGGGTGGATCGTGCCCGGCGGGCTGAACGGCGGACCGAACGTGGCCGCCACCGTTTCAATGTACACTGGGTCTTTCTTCGATAAGCCTGCCAAGCCATCCACGTCAATGTAGCAGAGCCGTGACGTGAGCGCGGTGCCATCGCGCGTAAACGAGGAGCCGCCGTTGACCTCTTCGGCGTACGTCGTGTCGCTAGTCTTGATCAGCGAACCCGCCGTCGGGTTGATGGGCGTCACCCGCAGGTCGAACAGGGCCAGCGGCAGCGAGGCTTGCAGCGTGGCGTAGAACGTGTCGTCGGCGGCAGAACTGCTGTCGCCCCGGTTGTACCGCACCAAGTTGAACGGCCCGGCCGACTCGGTCAGAATGGGCACGAAACCCGAACTGGTGGAAGTGTACCGGGTGCCGAAGCTGGGAAGAATCTGCACCGCACCTGGCCGCGCAAACGCCAGGCATGTGGTGGCACACGAGGGATCGCGATCCAGAAGAAGCGTGTCGCTCGATGTCAGGGCAGAGGCAGCTGCATCAGCATCGCCATCAGCCACCACGGAGCCCTTCGTGAGCGCACCCACATCGGTGACTCGGACATCGCCTGCATTGAGCACGTTATCCGTACTATCGTAGATCGCTTCCGACTGGCCCACGTCAAACGTGGAATCGGTTCCCGTCACTCGGATGTTGCTGTACGCTGTCAGCGTCCCGGGGTCCTGGGCGCCGCCAGGGCAGTCGGCGTCAACGCCTGGCGCATCACAATCCACCAGGACGGTCGGGCCGTTGGCAAGCGACGGGTGGAACAACCGCGTCATTCCGGTGGCAACCGTTGTTCCCGAACCCATGTACAGGCCCTCCGTAGCTGGCTCCCAGCGGCCCGTGGTTGCACCCAGTGCGTCAGCCAGTTGAACGGTGTTCATGCTGCGCAACTGGACCTGGTTGCTGCCATCCTGATCATGACGCTTCAAAACGAAGTTGGGGTCCGAAAGCAGCACCGCGTTGATGTCCAGGTCACCAGAACGAACAATCGTGTTGGCCGCGTGGCTCAACGACTGCGTCAAGCGAATGTCATTGATCTGCACCTTGGACATGTCCGAGTTGGCCGGGTGCTTGATGAACAACGGATCGTTCTTGGTGAACCCAGCAGGAGGCAGATCCTGATAGCGCAGGCGGCTGTTGAAGGAAAAGCTGGCGTCGATCCCGGTTCCCTGGCCCGGCTGCGTCGCCCCGGTTCCCTTGTTCTGCACGACCTGGCCACCGCCGCCGCTAGGTCCCCGGTGCAGAAACACGTCGCCTTCCCGGATGTGGTCATCCACGCCATCGGGATCAGGGAAATGCAGCAAGAGGTGCTGATCGAATGGATCTGGGTCGGCGGTGTTCGTAACCACCAGCGTCGGCGTCACCACCCGGTACGTCCGCTTGTTGTCCGTCGCAAGGTCCTGCACCACAGTCCCGAGGTCCGCTTGCAGCGTGTTGAAGGCAGAGGCCTGCTGCTCGCCGAGGCGGGCATCGCCCACGTCGGGGTGCTGGGAAGCCGTGCCGGCATACGTCGTCGCCGTGGGGCCCTTCAGGTAGAGGACATCCTGGCGGTCCACGTTGCCGTCATTGTTGCCATCCCACCAAAGCAGCTTGAACGTGCCGGGCGCATAGTTCAGTGACAGGGGGCGGTCCCGATCACCATCGCCGGCCTCCGCCAAGTCACCGTCGCCGACGGCGACCACTGTGCCCACTTGGCAATTGGTGCACGAGAATGACCCGAATCCGATGACCAACCGAATGTCTCCCGCCGACAACATCCCGTCGTTGTCCACGTCGACGTAAAGGAAATCCCCGACACTCCAGCCGGGCTTGTCATCAATGGCCATGTACCGCACTCGGCTGATGAAGTCAACCACGCTGCCAGCCGCGTAGGTTGGCGTTGAGGTGACATCCTGATCGCCTGACTCAACCCACGTGCCCTTCGACACATCCGTGGGGCACGAGCCACTGAACGCAATGCCGCACGTGACCCGATACGCGACGTTGGACGCCAACTGCGTCGGCGGGGCCGCCGCGAAGTGAACATAATGGCCGTCATCCCGCGTGTCACCCGCAACACCCGCTTCCCGACGGGCAAGGTAAGCCGTAATTCCTGCCGGGAGGGACTTCAGTGTAGGGACAAAATCCGTGTCGCCCGGCAGCACGCGCGAGCCTTGGGCCCCAAAGTTAGCAGCCTCGGCCGATGGAATCACCGCTCCGCCAACAAACAGGAGGAGAACCAAAGTCGCCGCGCCCAATCGCTCAACATCACGCATGACGGAGAAGGGTCTTGGAAACCGTTTTAACCTTTTCAAGGGGGCGCCC
Source organism: Thermoplasmatota archaeon (assembly GCA_041624075.1). Taxonomy (GTDB): domain Archaea; phylum Thermoplasmatota; class E2; order JACPAO01; family JAHFTW01; genus JBFJVP01. The sequence goes on from JBFJVP010000197.1 coordinate 4,737, forward strand.
GACGGCTCGTCTGACGATTCGTCACGCACGCGTGAATCAAATCAACGATGAAACCGACAAGAAAACAGGGAAAGAGGAAAGGAAAAGGAAACCTGTTACGGCTTACTTGCGGCGGCGCACCAGGATCAGTGCGACACCAAGGGCAGCCAGCAGGGCCACCAGCTCAAAGCCGGGCTGGTCGACATCCTCGTCGCCACCGTCGCGGGGGTCGTCGCCACCGTCAGCCGGGGGAGCCGGAGGGGCCGGGGGAGCCGGCGGCGGCGGGGGCGTCTCGCCACCGTCGGTGCCGTCGCCGCCATCGGTGCCATCCGTACCGTCGCCACCGTCAGCCGGGGGAGCCGGAGGGGCCGGGGGCGCCGGAGGCGTCGTGCCACCGCCAACACCCGAGCTCACGACGGGGCCGCCGAGGCGCAGGGCGTTCAGGGGGAACAGGTTGCCAGCAGCCAGGGCACCCACGGGCAGCAGGTACGGGCTGTCGCCAGCCGTCATCGTACCGGTCAGGTCGGCGTCGAAGAAGGCAATCGAGTTGGCCAGGGCAATCGTAGCGGCACCGTAGCTGGTGAAGTCACTGTCGCCAGCGAACACGTACGTGCCAGCGTCAGGGTTGGTGGGCGTCATGCGGATCGTCCAGGCAGCGGGGCCGGTCGAAGCGACGATGCCACCAGCGCCCGTCGTGATGTACAGGTAGTCGCCAGCGTCGTAGCGGCCGTTGTTGTTGACATCGGCGTAGCGCACGGTCACCGCAGGGGTGGTCGTGGCGGCGCCCTTCTCAACGACAGCGGAGTCGTCGATCAAGGTACCAGCGGCCTTGCCCTGGCAGGACGTCAAGCGGACGTCGAAGTTGGTGACACCAGCGGCGCCGAGGTCAAGGATCGTACAGTCGTCGTTGACATCGCCAACCACACCGAAGTCGATGTGGCGAACGGCGAGGGCGACAGCGCCAGCGCCGGTAACCGGGACGTGGTCCGAGTTGCCGAGCATGATCTGGCTGCCGAAGGCACCGGCGGGGTTGCCGGCGGTGACGCGCTGGCTGTTCAGCGGGAACAGGCGGCCAGCGCCCAGGGCGGCGGGCACGATGTAACCGTGGTCGCCAGCGGTCATGGTGCCGGTCAGGTCAGCGTCGAAGAACGCGAAGGCAGCGCCACCGAT
>JBFJVP010000198.1:0-5883 GCA_041624075.1 Thermoplasmatota archaeon
CGGCCCGATACGCCTCGTGACGCACTACCTCGGCCTCGCCATCGCAGTCGGCTTCATTGGCGCGGTCGCCGGTACAGGCCTCGCCATCATGAGCGGAGCGGCCTTGTCCGAATGGTATCGATCCATCATCGGATTTCCCGTTCTCATCGTGACGCCGCGGATCGAAATCTTGACGACGCTCGCGATTTTGGCCATGGGCGCTTGCGCGATAGGCGGCCTGCGCGCAGCCGTCCATGCCGCCAGGCTACCGATCACGACCGCGATGCGGCCACCTGCATCCCGCACGCCGGGGGGCTGGCTTCGCCGGGCAACGCAAAAGGCCAGCCTGGCCACGCGGCTCGCCGTACGCAACCTCACGCGAGCCCCACGAAGGGTCGCATTCACGCTGAGCGGCATGTCCCTCTCGATAGTCATGACCTTCGCCATGGTGGGGCTCTACACGAGCGCCATCGTCGCACTTGACGAGCAGTTCACACAGGACGCGTGGGATGGGCTAGTGACCTTGGATCAGCCCCAACCCCAGGCCGCCGTCGAATCCGCCATGGCAGGGGTATCCTGGATCGCTCGAGCAGACCCCTTCCTCCAGGTGCCCGCGGTTGTTAAGGGCATGGAGGACCCAACGCTGGTAACGGGATTGGGGCGCGAGTCCCTCAAGGAACTGGATGCCATCCGGGGGGACGCTCGACTGATCCCCGGCAACGGCGTTGTGGCACCCGTAGCGTTCATCCAGGATGTAGAGAAAGAAACCGGCCTTAGCTTGCAGCTCGGCACTCCGTTCCAACTGGTGATCGATGGTCAAGCCCACGACGTGAAACTGGTCGGAGTGATCAATGATCTCTTGGCAACAACCATCTATTTTCCCCTGACAACACTGCAGGACTTCGTCGGGGCACCCGTTGCAACAGGCGCTTATGTGGAGGTTGCCAGCGGACGGACGCCCCGCGCCAGCGACCTGGAAGTGGTCCCCGGCTTTGTCGACCTGACACTCAAGGCTGAAGTGGAGGAGAGCTTCGAGGAAGCCCTCGGCGATAGCATCCAGTTCGCCCTCCTCTTCGCTGGCGTCGGCGTCATCCTTGGAATTATTGTAATTCTGAACACAAGCGCCGTGAACCTACAGGAACGTGCGCTTGAACACGGGACTCTCAAAGCGCTTGGACTGCCTAATCACGTCATCGTTCGCATGCTTGCCATCGAGCACTTGGCAATAGGCGTCATTGCCGCAGGAATCGGCATCGCCCTTGGATACCTGGGGTCTCTGGCGTTGTTGAACACGATGGCAGAAGACTCGGGACTTGTACTCGAGTTCTACATCCCCCCAGCGTACGTTGCCATCTTCGCAGCTGTCGCTGTGACGTTGGCCCAAATTCCAACCGTCACCGCCATTCGGTCCCTGCGACGCCTTGACCTTCCAAGTCTGGTCAAAGCGCGCGAAGGTTAGCGAACCCGACGGCCATCCGAAAGAGGGGGTAGAAAGGGATGCGCCGTATTAGTCGCGAATGCCTTCCTCGCACACCATCGCCACAGCTTCGCCCTCGGGCAGATGCGGCGAATCGATCAGGCGACAAATGCGCTTGCCGCCCTTGGATTTGCGCAGGTAAATTCTGAACGTACTGGTGTGGCCCACGATGTGGCCGCCGATGGCGCGTGTGGGGTCGCCGAAGAAGGCGTCGGGCTTTGCGCTTACCTGATTGGTGACAATCACGGCGGCATTGTTGAGGCCAGCCAGCTTTTGCAGATCATGCATGTGACGATTGAGTTTCTGCTGCCGCTCGGCAAGGGTCCCTCGCCCCACGAACTCTGCCCTGAAGTGGGCGGTCAGGCTGTCCACAACGATCACGCGCACCGGGTATTTCCGGCAAACCTCTGCCGCCCGCTCCACAAGGAGCATTTGGTGGTTGCTGTTGAATGCACGCGCGACATGGATCTTGGAAAGGGCCTCCTGGGGATCCATGCCGTTTGCCTCAGCCATCTGGGTAATCCGCTCGGGCCGGAACGTATTCTCCGTATCGATAAAGAGCGCGTGCCCATCGAGGCCGCCATCCTCCTCAGAACGCTGAACGTTAACGCAGAGTTGATGCGCAAACTGGGTTTTGCAACTGCCAAATTCCCCGAAGAATTCGGTAATGCACTGGGTTTCCACGCCTCCGCCCATCAATTCGTCAAAAGCTTTGGAGCCAGTGTGGATCTTGTTGACTGTGCTGCGGCGACTTTGAACTTCGAGGCCTGTTTCGAAGCCGCCCACGTCGGCGAGCTTGCGGGCGGCACCGATGATCTTCTGTGCGACGCCTTCTCCGATGTCGCACTTTTCCGCCAATTCCGTTGGGCTCGTGACGGCCAAGCTCATGAGTTCCTCAAAGCCCGCCTCACGCAGCTTGTCGGCAGTGGCAGGGCCCACGCCCGGCAGGTCATCGACACTCATCTTGACGACCTCTTCCTGGGCCGCCTCCGGGACGGCTGAATCGACCGGGTGCTCGGCCAGTTCGGGCATGCCAAGAGCCTGCCGGGCGTCGTTGATGGTCTTGCGTGCCACTGATCGGGACAGCCCGGCGAACTGCTTGATGTCGTCGGGGGTTGCCTTGGCAATTCCCTCAACGGTTTCGAATCCGCCCTGACGGAGTTTTTCCGCTTTTTGTGTATTCATGGTTGGGAGGTCTTCGACGGCGAGGCCACCTGTGGCCTGGATGACGGCCTTGGCACTCTCGACGATGGAGCCGGCGGTGCTGACGGGGAAGCCGGTGCGTTCGGCGAGTTGTTCGGGGGTCAGTTCGGCGATGATCGTGACGCTGCCGCAGCCGGACTCGGTCAGCTTCTCAGCCTTGGCGGCGCCGACGCCGGGCAGTTCGGTGAGGGGCATCTTGGACATGGTCGATCCCTGTAATGGCAAGAACGGCGTCTCAAGCTCAAGTAAGGAGGGGAGGGGCCAGTGAAGGTACTCACGACCGGCTTGTTCAGGGGATCCGGGCGGTGGGCGGCGCCCACGAACTCGCAGAGGGCGCCTCCTGGTACGTCCACTTTGCAGGAGCGGCTTGGCTGCCGCGATTGGCCGATTCAGGTGACGCTGATCGGATGCGAGGGCGCCAACATCATCGCCGCCTTGCCCCGGCCCCGGGCCAGGAGCCCGCCAGTCCGTAGAGCCCCTCCCGGGCGCCACATGTATCTACCGGACCCGGCGTCGGCCCACTGTGTTGCGTCTGGTTGCCCTAGCTTTGACCGCCCTTTTGGCGGGTTGCTCCGGCTTGCCCGGCTTCGAAGAGTACGATCCCGACCCGAGCCAGCAAGACTGCTCCTACCCCGACGCCCAGGTCGGCGGCAAGGCGTTCGTCGTGGGCCTGGTGGCAGATGAACTGGGCGAACCCCTTGGCAACGTCACCATTACCGCCCGGAGCCATGACAATCGAACGACCGAAGCGTCAACCAACCCGGCCGGCTGTTACTTCCTCGACCTGGCCCCCGGCGCCACGTACGATCTGCGGCTCTCCAAGCCGGGCTACGCTTCAGTGGAGCGTCGCGATGTGATGGCCCAAGGCGGCGAAAAGCAGGTCATCGACTTCCGGCTGCAAGTGCGCTGATTGGAGGACCCTTTGGGGCCCAGAGTCCCCGTCGGCTAGGGCTTCTCCACAACGGGCAGGACGGTGCCAACCACCGCATTGGACCAGTTCTTCAGTTGCACCACGCGGTGGGCCTCCAGTTTCGCGCTCTCGTCCGGCGCCAGCCAGCCCGCCAGCCCGGCCACGTGCGCTGCGGCTGCTTCAACGATCGCCAGCCGGGCGCCGGATGTGTCCTTGACCGCCAAAGCCTCCCCAGTATGGCGGTTAAGGGCAACGTAGAGTCCCATGGCGCCGACCTTGCCCACGATGCGGCCACCCGTGGCGCCGGGCAGGTCCGTGCAGAAGCGGCCCGTGCCGCCGACCATCTCCGCATGGCCGGCCATGGCCGCCAGGATTCGCGCCCCAGCAGGCTCGGCGGCCAGCAGTTGCATCGCGCGCGCGAGCGGCTTGATCGACAAGTGAAACGTGGGAGCGCCACACCCGTCGATGCCAGTCGAGATGTCCTGCGCCTTCACGCCCGTAAGGCGCTCCAGGTGGTCGCGGATGCAGCGCTGCAACGGATGATCCCGCTCCAGATACCCTTCCGTCGGCCAGCCATGATGGACGCACGCCGCCAGCATGGCAGCGTGCTTGCCCGAGCAGTTGTTGTGGATGCCGGTCCAGCCGCCGGCGGGCTTCTCCATGCCTTCGTCCGCGATGGGTGGGTGGCCGCCGCAGCCAAGCGCCGACTCGTCAAGGCCGGCCGCAGCCAAGATGCGCCTGGCCAAGTCAACGTGGTGGGCCTCGGTCGAGTGACTGCCGCATGCGAGCGCAATGGCCTCCTCTGGCAGACCCAGTGCGTCCACGGCCCCAGACGCCACGAACGCGAGCGCCTGAAACGGCTTGGCACTGCTGCGCCAGTGGGTCGCCGTGTCCGGGTTGCCCCATTGGAGCCGAATGTTGCCCGCTCGGTCCAGTACGACAGCGTGGCCCAAGTGCAAGGCCTCCACGCGATCGTCGCGCAACTCATGAACCAGGGGTACGCCGGGCTCCACGGCGTCGCCCAGCAGCAGCCGGTTTAAGCCGTTGTGCGCCGCAGCACCAGGTCCTCAGTACACTCCAAGGCTGACTCACCGGGCGCCAGGAGCTGGTTCACGACGGCCACATTGGTCTCCAAGTGCCCCGTCAATCGCGGCACGCGCACGGCGCCAGCCCCCAGGGCCACCCATGGGACCCAGTGATCTGCCAAGTGTCGGTCGACCGTGGCACCGGTCTGCCAATCCTCCACGAGATCCAGTGCAGCGCGCCAACCCACTTCTTCGGCCCGAACCCCCCTACGGCCTAGGCCATCCGCCCCGATCCGGTTGCCCCGATCGTCGTCCAGCCACAGGCTGACGGCGCTACCCAGGCTGTCGGCGTCAACTGCTTCAATGTCAAAGCGGGGCCGGGGCAAGAGGTGGCGGGACAACAGCCGCTTGGCGCCGGCTGCTTGCCGATCGGCCACGCCGCGATCCGCCAACTCCGTGTGCGCCACGCTCACGCCACCCATCGCCACGGGTCGCCCCAGCCCGGTTCGGTCCGCGCCAAGCGCCTCCACCACGGCGTCTCGCAGGCCATCGGATGTGCCCGGCCCTTCGACGCGCAAGCGAACCACGCCGCCTCCGCGGGGGTAGAAGCCCCGCCGCTCCACCATCAACTGGATGCTGCCTAAGCCCGCCAGGCCGTCCAGCAGCACATGCTCGAACCAGGCCAAGGTCGGCCCCCAAGCCACGTCGGTTCCGCCAACCAGCCGGAGTTCAACTGGCGCCGGCGCCGCCAATGCCACGGGCAGCAAGGTCTGAAGAACCAACGGTATCGATCCAGCCGTTCCCACATCCAGGTCATAGCAGCCGGGGCGCGGCGTGCCCGGCCGAAACGCCAACCGGCTGGACCCCACTTCGCCCCCGTGCACCTCGGCGCCAGTCATGTCGTGCAGCAAGCGCAGGATGCCGGCGTGCTGGGCCTTCAGGCCCGGCTTGGGGCGCCCGGATCGAATGCCTTCGACTACCACCGCAACCTGCTCCAGCACCGACCACGCCAGTGCTGTCCGGACGATCTGTCCTCCGCCTTCGCCCTGCGATCCATCGATGCAGATGGGCTTCACGCTGGCGGCACCAACTGTCGGGCTAAGGGCGTGGCGCTGGGCGCCTCAGCGGGCTTAGTATTCACAGAATAGTTCGTCACCGAGGAGGTAGTAGCAGTGGCAGTGGCTGAACTGGCACTGATAGCCCTCCTCGATGCATACGACCTCACGGACTTTGCAGAAATGGGGATGCGCCTCGACGGCGGTTTCGACGGGCAGAACAGCAACGACGCC
>JBFJVP010000199.1:0-5852 GCA_041624075.1 Thermoplasmatota archaeon
ACAGGTCGCCCGCCAGGAAGGTTGGGTTGCGCAGCAGGCGCTCGTGGAAGGCGGCATTGGTCACAAACCCGTCCACCTGCAAGCCGGCCAGCGCCACTCGAAGGCGCTCGGCTGCCTGGTCTCGGTCGCGGCCGTGCGCCAGGAGCTTCAGCACCATGGAGTCGTAGGCATCCGGCACAGTCCAGCCTTCATACAGGCCTGCGTCCACGCGGATTCCTGAACCCCCCGGCAGCCGTAGGCGCTCGACGGGGCCCGGATTGGGCAGGAAGCCCTGGAACGGGTCCTCTGCGTTGATGCGGGCCTCGAACGCATGGCCCTGGAGCTTGATGTCCTCTTGTTGCAGACTCAGGCGCTCGCCAGCCGCGATGCGCAACTGCCACTGAACCAGATCCACGCCCGTGACCAACTCGGTGACCGGATGCTCCACCTGGAGGCGCGTGTTCATTTCGTTGAAGTAGAATTGACCGTCCTCGTACAGGAACTCCAGGGTCCCCGCGTTGCTGTAGCCAATGCGCTTGGCCAATTCCACGGCCCGGGCGCCAATGTCGGCCCGCTGCTCGGGGCTCAGTGCAGGCGACGGCGCTTCCTCGATCAACTTCTGGTGACGCCGCTGAATCGAGCACTCGCGCTCGAACAAGTGGATGACGTGGCCGTGCTCATCGCCAAGAATCTGCACCTCGATGTGCCGGGGTCGCTCGATGAACTTCTCCAAGAACACATCGGGAACCCCAAACGCGGAAGCCGCCTGCTTGGTCGCCGACTCAAACTCCTGGCGGATGGCGCCTGCATCACGGATGATCCGCATGCCAATGCCGCCGCCCCCCGCCGACGCCTTCATCATGACCGGGTAACCGATGCGTTCGGCCTCCCGCGCCGCCTCGTCCGCGTCCGCCAGGGCGTTGCTGCCCGGAGCCACGGGAACCCCGGCTGCCTCCGCCGCGGCCCGCGCCGACACCTTGTCTCCCATGGTATCCATGGCCTCCGGCGACGGCCCGATCCACACCAGGCCCGCCTCCTGCACGCGGCGAGCAAAACCCGGGTTCTCGGAGAGGAATCCGTAGCCCGGATGGATGGCCTGGGCGCCCGTTGTCTTGGCCGCCTCAATGATCCGCTGCTGAACCAAGTAGCTCTCACGACTCGGCGTGGGTCCAATGGCGACCGCTTCATCGGCCATGCGAACGTGCAGTGCCTGGGAGTCCGCCTCCGAGTACACCGCCACGGCGGCGACCCCCAGCTCATGGCACGCTCGGATGATGCGAACAGCGATCTCCCCGCGGTTTGCAATCAGGACTTTCTCGAACACGGCGCCGCGAGGGCCCAAATCCGGTTTAAGCAGACCGGGCCAGATCATGGGCGCCAACCCGCTGCCAACATGCAGCCAGCGCCTTTCCCCTCTTTGGCCCCCAGAAGACCAGGCGCTTAGCTGGAAGGCAACGCGTACGGCGCCCTAGCGGCTCCCGGCCTGCTCGGTGTTGAGTGCCGGAGCCCGCCGGAGCCCGCCGGAGCCCGCTAGTCGTCCCAGTAGTCGAACTGGGCCAAGTAGGCTTGGTCGTACACCGGTGCGCTGCTGGTCGGCTCCACGCGGAAACGCAGCTCACCAATGGAAAGCATCGGCACTTCCCACGTCAGCATCACGGGGCTGGTCCCTTCGCTCTGTTCCACGACCGACCACATGCCGCCGATGTTCTGCTCCAGCATGAACCGGAACGAGTCCGTTCCAAACGTTGAGGCGTTCCACTCCAGCACCGCATCGACGTACTGGGTGCCCTTGGGCAGATCCAGTCCTCCCTGATCGTCGGCAAACGCCAACCCGCCCATGCCGGAGTACTCCCCTTCAAACGACTGGGAACCCAGGTGCACGGGTCCATCACTTCCCAACAAGCCGGTTCCGTCGCCGTTGAACGCCGCCAACGTGATAGCCATCAGAAGCAAAGCCCCAACCACCAAGATCAGCACTGCCGGACTCACGGCCCAGCTCCGGCCCCCGTCCTGCCCTTGCTGCTGAGACGCCGTCACGGGCGCATTGCCCGCCGCCAGAACAACAGCCTGTTGTTGGGCCTTGTCGCGCCGTGCCTGGCCGCCCACGACGAACGCGATGCCCACCACGGCGACCACGAGTCCCACCAGCATGCCCGCGCCGCCGGCCACAACAAGCGCCTGGTTGGTTTCCGACTCTTCCTGATCCTGGAACAGCCCTTCCTGGTTTTCGTCCTCTTCGGACAATCCAAAGAACAGGGCGAAGACGCCCGCCAACCCCACAAGGACGCCCACCAAGATCAGGACGCCTCCGCTAAACTGCGCTACACCGCCGGCCATGCCAAACCTCTTGGCGACTCACCCCACGGGAGTTGAAAGGCGCTTCGCAAAAACTGGCGTTGATTCCGTCGAGAGAATCCACCGCTTCACCCAGACGGGGCGAAGCAAAAAGAATCAAAAAGAAAACGGGAAAGGAAGAGGAATTCTGCTCCTTCGTACTGCCGCGCAAGCGCAGCGGCAGTCACGCCGCCGGAACCCTGCTGGCTCCGAGGCCTACCGGGCGGACTTGGCAACGCGCTCGACGGGAGCCGCAGGGCTCCCGGCGCCCGACTGGCGGGAGGGAGAGCGGGTTGCCGAGGCGGCGAGCCTAGCGAGCCGACTTGGCAACGCGCTCGAGGTCTTCCTTCTTCGACACCGCGAAGGAGGCCTGGTCGGCCTTGGAAGCCTTGATGATCTCGTCAGCCAAGCAGTGAGCCGCAGGCTTGGTGCTCTTGTGGGAGCCAGCCAGACCGCCCATGGCAATGTTGCGCAGGGCGATGTCGAGGCGGCGCATGGGCGCAACATCGACCGCCTTGGGCACGTTGATGCCACCGTAGCGCAGGCGGGTAACCTCTTCGCGGGGAGCCGAGTTCTCGATGGCCTTCACCAGCGTCTGGATCGGGTTCTCGCTCGTCTTCTCCGCGACGCGGTCAAAGGCAGCCTCAACGACGGCGTACGCCTTGCCCTTCTTGCCGTTGTAGACTTCCGAGCGCATGACGTTGTTGATCAGGCGCTCCACCACGTTGGTCTTCTGCTTGGCAAAGCGCTTGTTGGCGTGGCGCGCACTGGAGTGCGGCAAGCCGATCAGCGTCAGCTTGATGTAGCGAGCCAAACCGGGGTCGCGGATCTCCACGCCATCGGCCTCGTACTTGCCAAACAGGGGCGTGGCAGGCAGGTCGACCTCGGGCACTTCGGGCTCAGGCGTCTCTTCAGCCGCGATGGCGGCGAGTTCGTCCTCGGACTGGACGGTGGTTTCAGCAATCTCGTCTGCCATCGTGATCACCTCATCGGCTTCTCGATCTTGCCCTTGACCAGCATGTCGAGGGACACGTTGTTCACCTTGATGACCTTGAAGCGGACACCAGGAATGTCACCGTACGAACGACCCATGCGGCCGCCGATACCTTCGACCATCACTTCGTCGTGCTCGTCGATGTAGTTGATGGCGCCGTCGCCGACCGCGAACGCGGTGATCTGGCGACCGTTGCGGATCAACTGAACCTTCACGCACTTGCGAATGGCCGAGTTGGGTTGCTTGGCTTCGATACCGACCTTCTCGACGACGATGCCGCGGGCTTGCGGGATGCCTCCGAGCGGGTCAGCCTTCTCCTTCAGGCGCAGGCTGCGGCGCTTGTAGTAGCGGTCAGACCAGCGGAACTTCTGGCGATCGCTCGCCAGCTTCCGTGCTGCATTGATTCCGGTTGCGATGGGGATTCCTCCTTGGTTTTGGGGACGTTCCACGTCACTTCCAGACCAGGCCAGCCGCCAAGCTTCCGGTCCGTGGGCCACGCGGGGCCGGGCCCCAGGGGGCCAGGCTCGATGGGGCGCCCACACAGGGAGTCATTCTTAAGGTTGATGGGAGGCGCCAGGAGGCTGCCGCATGTCCGTGCGGGGTGGACAACGCAAAAAATGGGGAGTGGAAGGAAGAGGGTGGGCGACGCCCTTACAGGTCGGCGATCGCCAAGTTGACCTGCGATCCGGCCACGTGGACGTGAACCTCGTCGTAGTTGGTCAAGCTCTTGCTGGCCTTGAAGGACACAGCGCCGTCGCCCTCGATGGGGAACTGCTCCTCGTGGGTCTTTTCGCCGGTGTCAGCGTCGACGCTGACCAGCCAGCCGTTGAAGGTAACGCCGGAGGGCACGGCCGGCAGGCCGCTCACTTCCAGGTTGAGCGTCTTGCCCTTCCAGGAGCCGCCAAGGCTGGTTCCCATGAGCGACTGGTTGGCCGCGAACGTCTGGCTGCCTGCCCCGTTGGTGGCCGTGGCAATCGACAGGGAACCCATGCGGATGTGGATTTCCTCGAAGCTGCTGTAGTCCTCCTCGAAGGTCTGGTTCAGGTTGTACATGCCACCAGTTTCGGTGAGAGCGCCGATCTCCATTTCCTCGCCGCTGCTGCTGGTGTAGTACAGCTTGTAGCCGTCGCTGCTGGGCATGGGGACGGTCATGACGTGGGCGCTGACGATGCTGTACGGGTCGGAGCAGGTTTCCTGTCCGGCAGGGCCGGCCAGCGCGTCGGGGTTGCAGGCGAAGAGAGCCTCCAGTTCGGTTCCCGCGTAAGGGTAAGGGTTGTTGGCGGCCTGGTATTCCAGGTCGATGGTCCCGTCGACAGTGAGGCCGCTGCGGGAGCCAGAGATGTCCCCACTCGGGGGGTCGTCGGAGCAGCCTGCCAGCGCAACGGCCAGCACGCTGAAGGCAACAAGGATGGACTTGGCGTTCATGTGAACCTGGAGCGGCCGATTTTGGGGGCTACTTATGGGCTTTCTGGCTGACCGCCTTTGACGTCCCGGATCCCTTGGCGGCTCCAGGGCGTGCAGATGAGGCCGTGCGCACACGCCACAACCCTGAAATTTGCGGCCGTTGAGGCAGGCGCATGAGCCAAGTGACCATGTACACCACCAACTGGTGCCCGTACTGCGTGCGCGCCAAGACCCTGCTGGGTCGCAAGGGCGTCGCGGTCGCCGAGATCAACATCGAAGAGGTGGATGGCGCCCGGGATGAAATGGTGGAGCGCTCCGGTGGCCGCATGACGGTGCCACAGATCTTCATCGGCGACCAGCACGTGGGTGGCTGTGACGACTTGTACGCGCTGGAGCAGCAGGGCAAGCTGGACCCGCTCTTGGGCTAGCTTTCCGGGCGCGATTCCAAGTCGGCGACCCGCTGCTGGAGCTGTTCCATGTGCAGCGTGGTTTGGGACGCTTGCATAAGGATACTTCCGGCGAACAAGAATGCGGTGCCGCATCCGAAGATCGGCCAGGCCCAGTCCCTCGACCATGCGCCTGAAATCACCACCGCCAGAAACGGCGCGACCATGATCCCCAGGCCAAACAGCAGGGACCCCAAACCCCAAATGAGCAGCGAGCGCGCCGTCGGCAGCGACCCGCGGCGCCTTTCCAAGTACTGGTCGAGCAGATCCATGGGGCGCCAGCCAGTGCCGGAGACCACATGACGGTTTGCAGCCGTTGGGTTAGGATCGGTCAGGACCGTCCGGGATTGCGAGGCGGTGGGTTACGCAGGCCGGTTTAGGGCGCCGGGTCCCATAACCATCGTGGGCCACATGGCCGCCCTCCAGGCTCCCCGATTACCGATGACGCCGAGTACGGCCCCATCGTGCGCCGGCGCGCCCACGGCTTCGCCCAGGCCCCTTGCCGCCTAGAAGGTCGGTAGAAGGCCCATCGCACGGCCGTGCAAGCAGGGCCGCGGTCCAGGGCTCTTGCCGCCTAGAACGTCGGCAAGAGCCCCATCTTCCGCTTGAACGACTGCACTGTGTTCTGAAGCAGGACGGTGATGGTCATGGGGCCGACGCCGCCGGGCACGGGCGTGACCCAGGCGGCCTTGTCC
>JBFJVP010000200.1:0-5848 GCA_041624075.1 Thermoplasmatota archaeon
GCCGGCTTCGTCCCGCATAAAGCGGGCCCAGATGCGCCGGGCGGCGCGGAACTTGGCGATCTCTTCGAAGAAGTCGTTGTGGGCGTTGAAGAAGAAGCTCAGTCTGGGGGCGAAGGCGTCCACGTCGAGGCCCCGGGCCATGCCGCGGCGCACGTATTCCATGCCGTTGGCCAGCGTGAAGGCCAGCTCCTGGACGGCGGTGCTTCCGGCTTCCCGGATGTGGTAGCCCGAGATGCTGACGGTGTTGAAGCGCGGCGCGTGCTGGCTGCCCCACTCGAAGGTGTCCAGCACCAATTCGAGGGCTGGCTCGGGGGGCACGATGAACATCTTCTGGGCCTGGTACTCCTTGAGGATGTCATTCTGGATCGTGCCGGTAACTTGGTCGAAGGGCACGCCCTGCTTTTGGGCCGCGCCGAGGAAGAACGCCCACAGGACGGGGGCGGGGCCATTGATGGTCATGCTGACGGACACGTCGCTGAGGGGGATGCCCTCAAACAGGGTCTCCATGTCCTTCTGGGAATCGATGGCCACGCCGACCTTGCCGACTTCGCCGAGGCTGAACTCGTGGTCGGAGTCGAAGCCCTGCAACGTGGGGAAGTCGAAGGCGGTGCTGAGGCCCGTGGTGCCTTGGCCCAGCAGGAACTTGAAGCGCTCGTTGGTTTCCCGGGCGGTGCCAAAGCCGGCGAATTGCCGCATCGTCCACAGGCGCCCCCGGTACATGGTGGCATGCACGCCGCGCGTGTACGGGAATTCGCCGGGGAAGCCCAGGTCGCGTTCGGCGTCGAAGCCGACGCGGTCCAGGTCGTTCCAGTCGTACAGGCGCTCAACGGGCGCGTCGCTGATGGTCTTGAAGACCTTCTCGCGCTCGGGGAAACGCTCCAGCGTCTTGAGCAGCGTGGAATCTTCCCATTCCTGCCGGGCGGAGGCGATCTTCTGTTCGAGGCTCATGGGCCCCGATACCTGGAGTCCGGTTAAGAAAGGATGGACGGGGGAGGCTGGGCCACTCGCGCCTCCGGAGAATCGTGCCTTCTTGGAACGCCGCCCTGCTACGCTAGGGTTGGCCCAACGGACCCAGATCGGCGTGGGCGCAGGTGTCCTCGTGCCGTACAATGGCATCCTCACAACCGGCTGATTCGCCCAGGGGCGCAACGATTGCGCACACCGAAGGAAGGAAATCGGCTGTCGACCCGCAGGCGCCCGAGGCGTCGCCGGCCACGGACACGGCCGAGCAGCCGCGCGCCCAGCCCGGTGCGGCCGAACTGTCCGAGCACGCCGTCGCGGGACCCAGAGCGCTCACGGCCACGCAGTCTCGACCTCCCTCCCGTTCGGGCTGCCAGCAGGCCGCCGAGGCGCCAGCGCCGGAGACTGCCACGCAGTGGTGCTGGACGCTCTCGTACGCAGCGCAGGAGTCAGCGTCGCCGGTGCCACTCAGGGCGACGCAGCCGGTGGGGAGGTACGAGCGGCAGGCGGTTGCCGTGCCCGCACCGGAGGCCGCCAGGCACCCGGTCTGGAAGCCGCCGGCGCCACAGGAGGTCGCGTTGCCAACACCCGAGGCAGCCAGGCATCCCGCGTCGCCGCCACCCAGGCGCCCGCCGCACGTCTGGGCGTGGCCCAAGGGCGCGGCTGCCACGCAGGCAGTGTTGGATGGCTTGCCATTGCACGCCGAGGCGTCACCCAAGCCGCTGGTTGCCAGGCACGTGCCCGCGAAGATCATGGATTGGCATGCCTGGGCGTCACCAGCCCCACTGGCAGCAGCACACCCCGCAGCGACTCCAAGAAACGGGCCTCCCGCAGCCGTCGAGCCGGAGCACGACGAGGCGTTTCCCGCGCCCGACGAGGCGGCGCAGCCGCCGTACGCGGCCCAGTGGTTGCCGGCGTCGCACGCCGTTGCATCGCCCGTACCACTGACTGCCACGCAGCCCCGGTACTCGGACGGCTCGGGCGAGGCAGGGCACGCTTGAGCCGCGCCGGTGCCACTCACAGCGGCGCAAGGCATGGACGTGCAGGTGGCGTTGCCCGACGCGCTGGCAGCCAGGTGGTCGCCTTTGGCATCGCCTGTGGGTTGGACGGCGATTGGATCGGCGGCGCCCAAGCCGACGTTCAGCAGAGCAATGATCAGGCAGAATCCTGTGATGCGCAAGAGCAAGCCAACACCAATGCTATCCACTTGCTGCGAGAATAAAAACTCGGGCGGCTGCGGACAGCGTGCGTCGCGCCGGCGCGCCCGGGTTTGGCGCCTAAGGCAGCGGCACGTTGTCCTCGATGAACTTCTCGGTGTTGCGCTCCGCCTGGTAGAGGAACACCCACAGCGAGTCGGTCGTGTTCTCCCAGACCTGGTATGCGTAACCGGGAAGGCCCACGACGGTTTGGACAAGTCCTGGCCCGCTGACGCCCGCGCAGAAGCCGGTGCATGACGTGTCGCCCATGATGGTTGCCGCCACACACAGGGACGTGCAGGACGCGTCGCCGGTCAAGCTGGCAGCCACCAGGCCGCTGGCGTCGCCGGTTGGGCTGAAGGCGACCGCCCCGGTGGCGCCGGTCGTGCCTGCCGCCACGCCTCGGCTCGTGGCTGAACCCGTGCCGACGGCCACGTAGTCTGCATTCGCGTTCGGTCCAACGCGGTAGCACGACTTCCCATTGCAGCTCTGGCTTCCTAGTCCAACCAGGCCATGGCCGTGGCCGTTACGACTCACGCCGAGGGTGCCGCCGTTGGCATCTCCCGATGTGGCCACCGCAGCCTCGCCCGTGGCGTGGGGGCCAACAGCAACGAATTCGGCTTGCGTGGCACCGGAGCCTCGCACGCATGCAGCAAAATTGCATGTGGTCTCCCAGTTGCGCAGGGCCTCGAATTCCTCCTGCGCCGTGGCCAAGGTTGCGGCAACGGTCTGCTCGGCGAGGGCCGTCAGCAACCCTACGCTGATGGTCGTGCAGGAGCCCGCGTCGCAAACCCGCATGCCAGCACTGTCGCGGATCACGCACACCGCAGCGCAAACCATGAAGCCTCCCGGGCCTGCGGACACGCAGACGAGGGGCGGGCAAGTCCGGACGGTCTGCCCTTCCTGTACGACGCATTCCGCCAGCACGCAAGCCTGGACGCCCTGCGCCCCGGCAAACACGCAGGTTTCGATGGTGCACGCCTTGGCGCTGTCAGGATCGGCGGCCACCGACCCGCTGGCATGGTTGCCGGCGACGGCCACGCATGTAAACTGGCAGGTGGCGGAGTCGCCGGCAGCCGCGACGCAGTAGCCGCCGCACGACGCTTCGTCACCAGCCACCACGACGCACCCGGCGGCCCCTGGACACGTCGCGTCGCCGGTGGCGCTCAGGGCCACGGGGTAGCCGTCGGCGTCGCCCGTTGGCTCCACGGGGTCAGCCTGGGCGACGGGGAGGAAGAGGAGTGCTACGCAGACGATGAGCAAACGCATGGCCAGCGATCCACAACGGTGCTTCAAAAGAAGAAGCGGCCGACCGGCCTGCCGGCGCAGGCGTGGGCCTGCTAAGGGCGGCTGGACCCCCCGGCTTGCACCGTGGCACGCCTCCGGTAAGCGCACGCCGGGTCGACGGGGTTGGCGATGCACGACTGGACTCGGTGGGCCACGGGGCAGCTGGTGCATGCGTCCGCTCGTCAGGGCAAGCACTCCCGCCTCCCAAGACGGACGCGGCGGTGCAACCTTGGTGGAGGCCGTACGGGCGCGTGTTGTCGCATGCGGCGGCGCCGAGCACGCTGCCAGCACCCATTTCAGCCTCGGCGTTACCCACGGCCCCATAACAGGGCCCGCGCCGACGGACAGGGCCCGCAAGGTTGCACTCGTCAACGAAGCTGTGGCAAGAAGGGTTCGTGAATGCACCAAGAAAACCCAACCAGACGTTCACGAAACAATAATTAAGGATCGCCTGAACTTGAGCTTCGGTGGCCAGTCGGCCGATGGCACAGGCAACCTTGACGTGGCCAACCGCCCAAAAGGGGCATGGCAGGACGACTTCCTTTGCGGTGCCGGCCGACGCCGGCCTAGGCCGGAAAAAACCTGCCCATTTCGCGTGGAACTCACTGCGCACTACCAGGGACACGCGTTCAGCTCGGCGTATGGCCAAAACAAGTTGTACGTTCGGCAATCCTGCAATGCATTCACCAGGCGGCTCTCGACGCCTGCCGGGCCGGCGCCAAGGAACCAGCCGCTGGCCGAGCCACCGCTGGCGGCGACCCTGCCCGACGCGTCGCCGGATCGGCCGACTGCGAGGCTGCAACAAGGGGTGTCTGCCACGGCGAGGGTGACGAGCACGCCGGGCCCCTCGTACACCACCGCCGGGAACTGGCACTCCGCGAAGTGGTCACTCTAAGCATTGCCCGTGCCGCTGACGGCCACGAAACCCGTGCTGTTGCCAAAGGCGCCGATGCCCACCAGCTCACCATTGGCATCGCCCGTCCCAACGGCAACGGGGTCAGCAGCAGCCGATGCCACGTCAAACGCGATCAGGCAAACGGCAACAAAACGAACCAAGACCATACGACCCAATCGATGCGGTCCAATCCATGCCGGGCCCGCTCATCCGTTACGCCTACAGGCCAATTCCTGCTCTACTCGGGGCACGCCATGCGACGCCGTGGTACAAACCCACCACGCAATACCCGCCTTGAGTGCAGCCACGCGCGGCGATGCCCCCCTGCTGCTTCCGTCCCCCCAGAGCTCACGCGCTACGGGTTGGGAACGGCGGTGGTCGAGGGCTGCAGGGGCAACGTGCACAGCCCGACGCCATCGCAACCGGACACGCCAAGCGTATCCCCGTCGGCGGCGCCAACGCCACTGACGGCAACGGCGCCGCTGGCGTCGCCGGTGCCACTGAAACCCACCAGTTGGTAGGCGAACAGGGCCGCACCTCCAGGGGTGAGCAGTCCAGTGTCGCGGGCATTGGCGTTGCCCGTGCCACTGGCAGCGATGTAACCTGCTGCATCGCCCGTTCCACTGACGGCAGCCACGCCGCCCTGGTAGATCGTCGTGCCGCCCGGCACCGCCGCGGGTGAGGCCGGCAGGTAGTAGAGGATGTACGTGGCCACTGCGTCGCCAAACACGCTCACCGCCACCAGCCCGTAACTGTCACCTGTGACACTCACACCGGCCAGTTGCCCTTCGGCGTCGCCGGACGGGTTGACGTCCACAGGGGCCTCATCCGCATGGACGCCGGGAAGAAACAGGCTTGCCAGGATTCCTGCAACCATCAACCAATTCTTTTTTCCATGGAATCCCAACATGACGACCCCCTCCGACAGCCCCCTTACACCTCTTGAAGCTTTGCAGGGGAACGCCTGCGCGGGCGGGGCGATGGCTTCAGAATTGGGCGCCTAGCATTTCGTGACGATTTAACGCGTCAAGCACGCTGCGCTCGTCGGTAATGATACAATTGACGCCGTGGCGAGCCAATTCCAGCGCCCGGTCTGGGTCGTTGACCGTCCAGGTGCCGATGCGGAAGCCGCGAGCATGCAGGTCCTCGGCGACGGCGCCGGTCAGAAAATCATGGTCCGCGTTGATCCACGAGCAGCCCGCCTTGGCGGCCACCTCCAAGTCCTCCACGTCCAGGGGCCCCAGCACGATCAAGCCCCGGGGTGCCTCTGGGTGCCGCTCCAGGGCTTCCATCAGGGCCCGGGGATCCATGCTGCTGATCTGGACGTGTTCCGACACTCCGTGGTGTTCAGCCAAGTCGAGGGCGCCGATGGTGGCGCGCCGATCCTTGATCTCGATGTTCCACAGGCCCTCCCAGTGGTCCAGCGCCGAGAAGACATCGTCCAAGCGCGGCACCGGACCGGCACCCGTTTCGTACACGCGCAGTTCGTCGTACCGCATGTCCGCCACCC
>JBFJVP010000201.1:0-5829 GCA_041624075.1 Thermoplasmatota archaeon
GTGCGCGGCGAGGGCGGCATCCTGCGCAACTCCAAGGGCGAGCGCTTCATGTTCAACTACGTCCCGGACATGTTCAAGGGCGACTACGCCGAGAGCGAGGAGGAAGTTCTGCGCTGGCTGGATGGCGACAAGAGCGCCCGCCGGCCGCCGGAACTGCTGACTCGTGACGTGGTGGCCCGTGCCATCCTGGCCGAAGTGAAGGCCGGCCGTGGCAGTCCCCGCGGCGGCGCCTTCCTGGACATCAGCTGGCGCCCAGAGGAATACGTCAAGAAGAAGCTCCCGTCCATGTACCACCAGTTCAAGGAGCTGGCCGGCGTGGACATCACCAAGGAGCCGATGGAAGTCGGCCCCACGTGCCATTACATCATGGGCGGCGTGCGCGTTGAGCCCGAGACCCAGATGAGCAAGGTGCCCGGTTTGTTTGCCGCTGGCGAGACCGCTGCCGGCCTGCACGGCGCCAACCGCCTCGGCGGCAACAGTCTCAGCGATCTCTTGGTGTTCGGCAAGCGCGCTGGCGAGCACGCGGCACTCTACGCCAAGAAGCTGGGCCAGACGCCAAGCGTCCCGCAAGCCGACATTGACCAAGCGCTGGACGAAGCGTTGGCTCCGCTGCAACGCGAGAACGGCGAGGCGCCAAGCGTTGTGCACGCTGAACTCCAGGAGATCATGAACGCGTCCGTGAACATGATTCGCATGGAGGAGGACTTGGCCGACGCCGTCGAGAAGATCGAGGCGCTCAAGAGCCGCGTGGCCAACGTCAAGGTGGAAGGCCACCTGCAATTCAATCCTGGCTGGCACTTGGCCATCGACCTCCACAACATGATGATCGTCAGCGAAGCCATTGCTCGCGCTGCCCGTCAACGCACGGAGAGTCGCGGCGGCCACACCCGCGCCGACTTCCCTGCCACCAATGACGAGCAATGGGGCGATGTCAACAGCGTCATCCACAAGCAGGGCGACGGCAGCATGGCCATCCGCCTAGACCCCTTGCCCGAGTGGCCCGCCGATGCGCGCGCCATCATTGAGGCCAAGGTGGAAACCATCCATGGGGCGGTGGCCTAATGGCCGGCGGAGCGGACCCCGGCGTCGCTGCCGCCAGCGGATCGGGCGGCTTGGAACTGGAGCAAGCCAAGGAAACCGGCACGGTCACCATGAACGTGTACCGGGGCGAGAAGGGCAAGGGCGAGTACGTGGAGTACACCGTTCCCAAGTCGCCCGGCCTTGTGGTCCTCGATGTGGTCCACCGCATCCAGGCCGACCAAGCTGGAGATCTGGCTTGCCGATGGAACTGCAAGGCCGGCAAGTGCGGCAGTTGCAGCGCCGAAGTCAACGGTATTCCCCGCCTCATGTGCATGACCCGCCTGGAGGATTTGCCCGAGGGCACGATTCAGGTGGCTCCCCTCAAGGCATTCCCCCACGTCAAGGACCTCGTGACCGACGTGTCCTGGAATTACCGCGTCAACAAGCGCATTACGCCGTTCACGCCCGGGAAGCTGAGTCCCGAGGAAGAGAAGCGCGGCGAATTGAACATGATGCAGGTCGACGTGGACCGCGTTCAGGAGTTCCGCAAGTGCATCGAGTGCTTCCTGTGCCAGGACGTCTGCCACGTCCTTCGTACCCACGAGAAGCACGACGAATTCGCGGGACCGCGCTTCCTGGTGCGGTACGCGAGCCTTGAGATGCACCCCAAGGACGTGGTGGATCGCCTGGATCGCATCTGGGAGGAGGGCGGCATCGGGATGTGCAACATCACCAAGTGTTGCACGGAGGTGTGCCCTGAGCACATCACCATCACCGACAATGCCATCATTCCGTTGAAGGAGCGGGTGGTCTCCCACAAGTTCGACCCCGTGGCCATTTTGTGGCGCAAGATCAAGGGCGGCAAGGGAAAGGTCGCTGATCTGCCGATGGCGAAGTAGGGCACGCGTCCTGCATCGATTCCCCTGGCGGCAGGGGGCTAGGTCTACTCTTCGTCCCTTAGCGCCTGCAGGAATGCCTTGTATTGCGCCTCGCGAGCAAAGAGGATCGGTTGTCCCTGCCAGCCGCACGCGCCGCAGACGTTCTTGAGCAGTTCGCCCCCTTCTGCTGCTAACCCGTCCTCCAGCCTCATCATGTTGAGGTCCCGGCTGCCGCAGGCCAGGCATGCCTTGATGGGCGTCGCCATGGCCCCAGGAGGAGCCTGTGGCGGGTAAGTCTTGGGCCGGCACCGCCAGCGCAGCCACAAAGCGCAAGTGTTGGGGGCCTTGCTGGCCCTCCATGGCCCGATTGGCTTGGATCCTGGCTGCGGCACTGATGGTGGCGCTTGCCGGGTGTTCGGATGATTCCCCCACGAATGCCAAGGACGACGCGGACGCCCATGGATCAGATGGTTCAGCGGGCACCGGCAGCAGCGGTGACATGGGGGGCAATGTATCCGTGGAGAATGTGAGCACGGTCACCGTTTCGGCCGTGGGCGCCTACCCGGTCAGTCCTGCCTTCGACCCTGAAGCTATTGAGGTCGATGCTGGCAGCATGTTGGAAGTGACGTTCAAGAACGAGGACGACAACCCCGTCATCAGCCACAACTGGGTGTTCGAGCCGACCGGCGAGGCGAGCGAAACCATTGACCCCGGTGAGACGACTGTGATGCAGCTCAGGGTTCCCACCGAGCCCGGCGATTACGCGTACTTCTGTAGCATCGGCGACCACCGCGAACGCGGCATGGAAGGCATGCTCCGCGTTGTCTAGGCTTAGGCACCCAGAAGCCAAGCCTGACAAGGGGTCCCCGGATGGGTGGCCATGGATTTCCATCTGGTATCGTTCAAGACCTGCCCGTACGTTCAGCGAAGCGTCATCACCCTCAAGCACAAGGGCATCGACTTCCAGGTAACCTACATCGATTTGGAGAACCGCCCTGACTGGTTCATGCGTGACAGTCCCCTGGGCAAGGTTCCCATCCTGAAGGTGACCGACGGGGGCAGCGAGACGGTTCTCTTTGAATCGGCGGTCATCAACGAATTCATTGACGAAGTGACCCCTGGTAGCCTGCTTCCCGCTGACCCGCTGCAAAAAGCCCGCGCCCGGGCCTGGATCGAGTTCGCTTCGGAATGCTTGATGGATTACTACCAGGCAGCCATGGCGGGTGACGAAGAGGCGTTCACCAAGCACCGCGACGCCTTGGTCGATAAGCTTGGTCGCCTGCAGGAGCAAGTCAAGGGGCCGTTCTTCTTGGGCACCGAGTTCAGCCTCGTGGATACTGCGGTGGCGCCGCTTCTCATGCGGCTTGAGCAGATGGGCGAAATCGCGCCCGGCTTTGACTTGGGAGAGTTCCCCAAGTTGCGCGCGTGGCTCGACGCGTTGCAGGAGATGCCGGAGGTCACGGAGTCAATGGTGCCGGAATGGCGTGACTTGAACCTAGGCTTCATTCGCGCACGCGGTGGCCACTTGGCGCAAGTGGTTTCTGCCTCAAGGTGAGCGCGAAACGTTGAAGCGGCGCCCGATGCTGGTGCGGCTCATGCGCAAGTGGTTGGCCATTGCTTTAGCCTCGTTGCTGGCGGGGTGCGCGAGCAATTCGGATTCGGGAAGCCAAGCAAACGACCTCAACGCCGTCGATCTGGTGGATCTGCCGTCGCTCAAGTATTCGGGCTGCTCGGAACACATGGCCGTCGTGCCGGTTCCCGCAGCGATTGCTGCCGGCAACGTGCCTTCGGGCTTCGAGCCGGTGACGTTTGATCCGGCGGGCCAACTGGTGCAGATGCTTGCGATTTCGTTCTCTTGTGAACTCAACGGGACAGACGCCCGGGAGTTCATGGGTGCCATTGCCGTGACGCCCCCGGCCCAATACGTGGATGAAGAGGCTGTCGCGCACGCCTGGATGCTGGGTGGCTGGGTCACCAGTGATGTGGCCTTGATGGCCTACGACGCGTGGGGCGTCGCCTTGATGGAAAAGGACGACATAGTGTTCTCAACCGATGCCACGCCCGTGGCGCGCTACGGTTACGCGGGCGCCGGAAACGATGATTTCTCAGCCTCGCTCGACACCATCGTGCAGGGCCCGGCCGGCACGCAAGCCGCAGGCCATGCCCGTGTCTTCCACCCGGGTGGCTTGACCAACCAGACGGCGCCCACGGCGCTGCTGATCACTTGGAACGAGTCGGCGACGATGGAGGGTGAGGCCGTCGTGGCCCTTGCAGGCGGCATCCCGCCGTCTGCTCTTCCTGGAATCGGGGTTCACAATTGGGGTGACGACTACTGGATCAGCATCGAGTCCATCGACTTGGTGGCTGAGGCCTAGGCGACGCTTTCCTCAAGCGCTTGGGCCTGTTCAGTCAGGTGGTCGCCGCAGGGCACCATGGGGTCGGGGCAGGTGGCGCGGTGCTGGGACAGGGCCTTGGTGTACCACTGCAATTCGTTGAGGAATCGCTCCACGCGGCGGCTGTAGGTGCCGTCGTCTTGGCCGTCGTCGTCGAAGGCACTCTGGACTTTGCTGACGGCGAACATGATGCTGGTCGTGACCATGCCCAATTCGCCCAGAATGACTCGGTAGTGGGGGGCGGCTCGCACGCCGCCAAAGGGGCCGGCGCTGTACGTGCAGATGCCGGCTGGCTTGTAGAAGAATTCCGATTGGAAGTGGTCGAGGAGGTTCTTCAGCCCGGGTGGAATGCTATGGTTCCATTCCCCGCCGATTACGACGAAGCCTTCTGCGGCGTCAAGGGCCTCGTGGGCGCGTTGCATGTTGGCCGGAGCCTCGCCCTCCGGGTACTCCTTGTACATCTTGTCCAGCAGGGGCAGGTCCAACTCCATGGCGTCCAGGAGGTCGACTTGGTGGCCTCGCTTCTCCAACTGATGAACCATGAACCTGGCGGCCTTGATGCCTTGTCGGTTGGTCCGCGTGGATCCGTACAGTACGGCGAAGCGCATGAATGGCCAGCGGCGTCGGGCCTCAAGGGCTTGCCGGAGTGCACCGGGCGGGGACCAGTTCGGTTGGCGCGCCTAAGTGCTGGCCGGGGGTTTGAGTTGTCCCAGCCGGTCGGCCAGGATTCCCATGGCCGTGGCGGTTTCCAGGCTGACGTCGGCGCCCGTGATTTCGTAGTGGTGTGGCGCGGCGTTCAGGTACGAATCGGGCAGGCCTTTCCGGCCCAGGCCCATGAGCAGGCAGATGCGTCCGGGAACGTCCTGCAGGCCGCAGCGGCGGTCGGGCAGGGGCGTTGGCGTCGAGGCCACCGGCGTGCCCAGGTGGTCCCAGTCGGGCAGTCCACTACTGGAAGAAACCAGTTGCAGCCGTCCCTGCTCCATCAATTGGGCAACGTGTCGACCGCTGCCGCCGATGGCCGTCTCTTTGGCGGCAGCCGCGGCCAGGCCTGGCAAATCGTCGGTCGGGAATCCGATCAGGGCAAGATCCAGGTCGAAGGCGATGCACAGGGGTGCGGCGCGTGCCACGGCGCGCAGGTGGACCGGTTTGAGCCCGCCCTCGTACGTGTCAACCAGGGCTAGAAGGTGTCTTGTGCCAGGCGCGGTCATTTCGGCTTGCTGCGCCGGGGCAGTCGGTTGCTCTGGCTGGTCGGGTCGCGGGTGGCTCGCGTCCTCCGCTGCCGTCGCCTCAACAGCCTCGTGCACCCCGTTTTCGGGTGTGTCCAATCCCGTCCGTTGCCTTGCCTGGGCTAACTTCCGTTGCGCCTTGCTGCGGCTGCGCTCATCCGCGATGGCTTGCATGCAGGTTTCGGCCAGATCGAGCCAGTTACGGCACGCCGTCGGGTCCCCCAGCTTGTCGGCAGCGGCGGCAGCAGCGCACAGGACGTGGAAGGCTTCGGCGGGATCCCGCTTCTGGGCACTTGCCACCAAGTTCTCCAA
>JBFJVP010000202.1:0-5824 GCA_041624075.1 Thermoplasmatota archaeon
CGGCGGCGGTCATGGGTCTCACCACGTTGACCATGCTGGGCCCCGTGATCCTGTACTACATCGCCACCCTGATGTTCTACGACCAGCACCCGGACAACTGGCACGCCACGGCCGTCGCGTACGGCGCGCTGTACAGCATCGCCTGGTGCGCCATGGTGACGGGATTGGCCCCCGGCCTGTCCTGCATCAGCCGCTCGACGCGCGCCGCCATCCTCATTCTGCTAGGCGGCTTCGTCGGCTTGCACATCTTGGTCAACGACTTGCTGGCAGCGCTCACCAACAACGAACAACTGGCGGTCGTAAGCCCCTTCTCGGCGTTCGACGCCATGGCGCCCTGGCTGTTCAAGGACGCCATTGAAGCCCCCGCATTCCCTGCGCTCTGGGGTGCCGTCGCCTGGGTCGCCCTCACCGTCCTCGGCTGGACGCTGGTGGCCTTGAGGCGTCCCCGCGTGCGCGGCGAGGAGGTGGCCGCATGAGCAACTTGGAACTGGAACACCCCGAGTCCCAGACGCTCTCCCCTGATGCCCCCGATGAGCCCACGGGCCCCGAACCCGTCATTCGGTTCAACCACGTTAGCCGCTGGTACGGGGAAGTGATCGCCGTTAACGGCGTCAGCGCCGCCATCCGCCCCGGCATCACGGGCCTGCTTGGCCCCAACGGAGCAGGCAAATCCACCCTGATTCGTATGGCCATGGGCCTCCTGCACCCCAACCAGGGCACCGTGGAGGTCATGGGGGAGACGCCGTGGGACAACCCCGACCTGCTGCGGCGCATTGGCTACGTCCCAGAAGGCCCCGCCCCGTGGCGCGACCACTCGGGCCATGCGTGCGTGCGCCGCGCCGCGTTGCTGTCCGGAATGACACCCGACGAGGCAGACGAGAAGGCCAACGCCGCCCTGGAACGCGTGGGCCTCTCCGACGCCGCCCAGAAGAAGGTGTCAGCGTACAGCCACGGCATGTCTCAGCGGCTCAAGTTCGCCCTCGCACTAGTGCATGAACCCGAGTTGCTGATTCTGGACGAGCCTCTGCTTGGCACCGATCCCCTGTCTCGCCGGGACTTGCTGGATCTGATGCGCACCCTGGCCGATGATGGCCACAGCATCCTGCTGTCGACTCACGTGTTGACCGATGTTGAGGCGCTGACGGACCGCATTCTGCTCATCAACCACGGTCGCGTCATGGCCCACGGCGCCGTCCACGAGATCCGCGACCTCTTGGAGCGCTACCCGCGCAACGTCCGCATCGCCACGTCCGACCCGCGCGGACTCGGCGCCCAGCTGTGGGCATGGGACTCCGTGTTGAGCGTTGAGGCGGCGGAGGCCGCCGTCATCGTACGCACTTCCAGTCCTGCCGCCTTCTACGAGAAACTGCAGGACTTGCTGGTGTCCGGCGACGTGGCCTTCCAGAGCGTCACGAGTCCGGACGATACTGTCGAAGCTGTCTTCCGCTACCTTGTGGGAGGTGCCCAATGAGTGCCTTGAAACTCCTGATCATGGACAACTTGCGCCAGGCGGCGCGCGCCCGGGGCGTCTGGATCGTTTTGGCGGCGGCGCTCATCCCGCCGGCGCTCACCGGTGCGTGGGTTTTCACGCACCAGAACGACATCGCGCCGCTGTCGATCGATTTTGAACCCCAGTCCCTGGTGGAAGGCGACCTGGTCAACATCACGGCCGTGGTGTCCAACCGGTTCGACGAAGCCACGGGGCCGTTCAACGTGACGTTGCAAGTCGGGTTCTTTGAGGAGCGGTTTGACGGCGAGCTTCGCTTTGCTGAACGGGCGAGTGAAACCTTCCGGGTTGAGGGACTCGGTCCCCGAGGCCAAACGGAGGTCAAGATGAACTGGACGGCTGAGTCGGGGACGTTCATCTTCCGGGCGCTCGTCGATACCGAGGACGAATTGCCCGAGATTGAGGAGAACGACAACGACCGCTTCGTGCAGGTTCAGGTGCGCTTCCCCCAGGTGCAGGTCAACTTTGATCCGCTGGCGGGCACCGAACCCGACCCCAGCCTGCCCGAGGGCAACGTTTCGGTTCTTGGCGTGGCCTGGGAGCCATCGGACCTGTTTGTCAACGACGCTGCAAACGTCACGGTAAAGGTGTCCAACAACGGCGAGACTCCCATCACCAACGCTTCGGTGCGCCTACAGGTCCACCGCGCCATGCTGACCGGGTACTCGCCCACGCCGTCGCCCAGCCTGTCGGAAATCGTCAGCCTCGCACCAGGCGAGACCCGTGACGTGTCGTTCAAGTGGACGCCCCGGCAACTCGGACAATACGCCTTGGTGGCCTCGCTGGATGCCAGCGAGTCCATCCGGGAGACCGACACCAGCGACAATGCGCTGGTCCAGGAGACCTTCATCGACCGCCAGTTCCTTTACGAAGAGCCCGAGCCCAAGGCGACGGCGAAGGAGTTCTACGCGACGGTGCTGGAGTTGTTGCACCTGAAGCTGCTCATTCCCCTGGTCGCCCTGTTCTATGCGGGCGGCGTCTTGGAGGATCAGAAGGAGCGCGGCAACCTGTCGTACCTGTTGACCCGGCCCATGCCCCGGTGGACGCTTCCGGTGTCCCGCTTTGCGGTCAGCTTCGTGGTCGCGGGCGTCGCCATGCTGGTGGGCGTCTTGGCCACGTTCCTGCTGCTCTTGGGCGTGCCCCAGTCGGCGCCGGGCTACCTGTACTGGCCCCTGATGTTCACGAGTCTGACGCTGCTGCTGTACACGGCCCTGTTTACGCTGGTGGGCGTCGTGGCCCGCCGCCCGTACCTGGTCAGCTTGCTGTACGTTCTGGGTATCGAGAACCTGATCGTGTTGTTGCAGAATATCCAGGTGAACGGGGAGCCCCTGGCTCGGCCGTGGGTGTCCAACCTGAGCCTGAACCACTGGGTCACCAAGGCATTTGGCGGCTGGAACCCGGCCGAGGTCCAGTACCTGCCTGAGGGCGGGGCCGCCGTGGGCGCATTCTGGGCGATCCTGGTGGGTGCCGTGGCTGCCATCGCTGCGGCTTCCTGGTGGATGCACCGAAGAGAGTTTGAGGTCTAGGCGTCCAGGCATAGCCGGCGCGGTGGGCTCGCGGCAGGCCTGCCGAACCACCGCGCCGGCACCCCAGCACTCCAGGACGACTGCGCAATGGGTGCAATATGGGCCGTGACTCAGGAAGACGCGGCTACGACAAAGGCCAAGCGCGTCAAGGTGTCCGGGGAGCCATGCGTGCATGGATCGTTGTCGTCCTGTTGGCTCCCGGCCTGGCAGGTTGCCTCAGCGACGCGAATGACGAGGAGGCCGAGCTGGGTCTGCGTCTGTCGACCTCAGATTGGATGAATCGCCTGTCGGAACCACGATTTGACCGCCTCGTCGAATCGATTCACCGGATCACCGCCGACGACGGCACCGAGCTTGCCCTGACCCTTTTCCTGCCCGAAGGACTGGCGCCCAACGAGACGCTTCCCACCCTGTTGGAACTGACTCCATACCAGACCCTGAACCGGGCAACGGCACCCGCCACCGGGGCCAGTGCGGGCGGCTCCTGGGAAGAAGTGGCTCTGCGGGGTGCCGCTTTCGTGCGAGCCGATGCGCGGGGCACCCATGGCTCGGAGGGTTGCCTGGATTTTGGCGGCTCGGCCGACCGCGCAGACGCCGTTGTCTTTGGCGACTGGATTCGTGCACAGCCCTGGAGCAACGGCGTTGTCGTGACCGATGGTGTCAGCCATCCCGGGATGGGGAGTGTCGTGGCCCACGTTGCGGACCCGGGACTCACGGCGGCTCTGGCCCACGCACCCGTGGTTTCGTACTACCAGGACGAATGGCTACAGGGCGCCAAGTTCGAGGATCAGTTAAACGGCTACGCTTACCAGGCGATCGAGTTGGCCCCGCACACCAACCTGGACTCGCCCCAGGCAGCAGCGGCGCAGGCGGCGCCGTGCACGGGCCAAACCGTCGTTGACTACGCCCCCGTTGAGGGACGATTTACCGAGTTGTGGCAGGACCGCGATCTGGCGTTGCAGGTGGAACGCGGCGCCTACGTGCCCACGGCGCCCATCCTGTTGACGCACGGTTTCGTGGATTTGAACGTCCACCCTGACCACGCCCAGCTCTACTGGGACGCGTTGCCCGACGATGCCAACAAGCACATGATCCTGGGCTGGTGGTACCACGGCTGGCCCGACATGGACGGCCACCCCGCCAAGCAGTTCGCAAACATTCGTCACCGCTGGCTTGACGCAACCGTCCTGGGAGTCGACAACGGGTTGTGGTCGGAGCCCCGCGTTCTGGTCGAAGATTCGACGGGCCGGTGGCACGAAAGCCACAACTGGCCCATCGACGGTAGCGCTGCGATCACGCTCGTGGCTGGCGGCGACGGCAGCCTTGCGGAAGGCGACCCGGTCGGAGGAGACGTGGCGTACACAGACTCGGCTGGCGCACGGCGCGGCCAATGGACCGATGCCCACGTGGCGTTCCGAACCGAACCCCTGGAAGGGGATCTGCTGGTCAACGGCGCCCCAGTCGTCAACCTGGTTGCAACCAGCAGCGCGGCGGCAACGAAGTGGGTGGTGTACTTGATGGACGAGGCGCCGGACGGGTCGTGGGAGCGGGTCAGCCACGGTTACGCGGACAGCCGCCTGGCCGAGGCGCGCACGGACGCGTGGGGCGGCCCGGCACCAGGGGAGCGCGGCCACTGGACCGTCCCGTTGATGCCAACCGCCGTGGTCGTTGAAGAAGGCCATCGCCTCACGCTCGTGGTGGCGAGTCAGGACAGCCGTCGCGACGTGCAGGACCTCGTGCAAGACGACGGCGTGTGCTTCGACGACTACCGGGGCGGCTGCTACAATCCCAGTGGCATCCTGCCCGCCGATTCCGTGGGCATGGCCGTCAACACCATCCATGGCGGACCCGATGGCACCAGCATCACGTTGCACGCCGTGGACCCCGCGGTGACCGACAAGCCCACGAGCTAGTCCCAACCCTTCTTGACCAACAACGGGTGCGGCAACCGATGCAGCAGGCCAAGCGCGTGCGCCAGGTGGCGGCCAGTTTTGCGGCCAATCACTTGCGACGAGCTGGCCCCCTGTGCCTGTTGCTGGCCATCGGCGCGGCTGCCGCAGCAATCCTGGGCGCTCACGTGGTCAACGCGTGGCCCACGCGATCCATGCCCCGCGGCCTGCCCGGCCCAGGCAGCCTCGAGGAGGCGATGTCGTACGTTCGGACGCCGGTGGTGCTGGCTACGACACTGCCATCCATGCTGCTGGGTTTTCGCACCGCGTCCAAGCTCAACCCGTTGCACGGCTGGGGACCCGCAGTGCGTCGCGTGGCAGCGGACCTGTTCTTGCTGGCAGTGGCGGGCTGGACGGCAGCCCTTTTGGCGGCCTGGGGCAGCGGCGAGGCCCCGGGCGACGTGATCGAAGCTGTGGCGTGGTCGACGGTGCTTCTGGCCTGGAGCTTCCACGCCCTCGGTTTGGCTGCGCGCATCAGTGCCCCCGTGCTAGGTGGACATGTTGCCGTGGCAACCTGGGTGGGCTTCCATTCCCTGTTTGAGAACTTGGTTCGGTGGCGGCTGTTTCGCGGCTCCACATACCATGAACTCTTGGCCGGAAATCTGCCGACGTGGTTCTTGGCCAGCCAAGCCCTTTCTCCCCTGGCTGCCCATCGGGGCATGCTGATCTTGTGGCGCGAGGGTTTCCGCTCAGGACTTGAACGAGAGACCCTCCGGGGTGCCGAACTGCCCGATTGGCTGGGCCATGAACTGATGGCGTTCCTCTTGCTTCTCTGGACCGCAATCCCGCTCGGCGTGGCAGCCCTCGTCTGGGCGATGCGGTGCCGCGCAGCCCGCGAGGCC
>JBFJVP010000203.1:0-5783 GCA_041624075.1 Thermoplasmatota archaeon
CGGTTTGATCACGGCTGGCTTTCTTCTCAACCAGTTTGCAACCCTCGGTGGCGCCGCAGTGCTCTACAGCGCCATGGCGCCGCTCTCCGAGGGCTACGCCGGCTCCGAGTTCGTGTACATCGGGTACATCCTGCTGACTATCGGTCTGGTCTTCCTGGCACTGGCTGGCATCCGGACCGCCCTGGCACCCAAACGCAGCGGCAAGATCGAGCAGTGGTCGTCCGTGACCTTTGCGGCCGTCCTGTGGTGGGGCCTCATCATCGTTTCAGGCATCGCGGCCCTCAACGCGTACCTGCCGGCGCTCGGCTGGCTGCTGGGATACGGCGAAATGGGCGCCGACTACGAGATGAAGTGGCACGTCATGTTCCACAACCTGCACTACCTTCCCTTGATGTCCACGGTGCTCGTCTGGTACGTACTGGCCGAAGCGACCACTGGCGTGCGCTCCATCTTCAGCGAGCGCATGTCGAAGATTGTCTTCTCCATCTACCTGGTCACCATTCCGCCGACGTCACTCTACCACGCGTTTCTCACTCCCGGCATACCGGATACACTGAAGGTCGTTGCAAGTCTGCTTGGCTTGCTCATCAGCGTGCCAACGATCCTGGTGTTCCTCATCATCGTCACCTCCCTGGAGGCCAGCGCCCGGGCGTCCGGTGCCAAGGGGCGGTTTGGCTGGATCAAGGCGCTACCCTGGCGCAACCCGGCCTTCGTTGCCATGGCCATGGCGATGGTTTGCGCGGCTGCCGGGGGAGCCCTATCCAACGTGCTCCTGCAACACGAGTTCTCAGGAGTCATCAGTGACACCTTCTTCGTGCCCGCCTACTTCCACTTCTTCACGGTCGGCACGGTCACCCTGACCTTCCTCGGCGCCTTGAGTCTCATGGCCCCCGCCCTCTTTGACCGGCCCCTGTGGCGGCCCCGCATGCTCGTGCGGTTGCCGTACTTGATTGCCGTGGGCGTCTACCTGTTTGGCGTGGCCGGCGTTGCGGCCGGCTACATGGGCTCGCCGCGGCGCACATTCGAACTGGACTACGGGGGTGCGGCACCCCCCGGCTGGGCACCGCTCATGGCACTGGTAGCCATTGGCGGCGTGATCATGACCATCGGGCTCATCGGCTACCTGTACGGCTTGCTCCAATCTTCCCGGCCCATCCGCCTGCCGGACGGCTTCTCCAAGGACCTGCCAACCGTGGAGTTCCAGCGGGCCGAGCCGGGCGCCCAGCCGGCGTGGGGTGCGCTGGTCGCCACGGTCACCCTGGTCGCCGCCATGTGGATCTTCACTTCCATCACCTTTGAATTGATGACCCGCGTCATGGGAGGCGCCTGATGACGGACAAACTGGATACCCTGCTGATTACCATCACGGCCGCCGTCTGGCTGGCAGTGGCGCTCATCTACCACTTCTCCAGCCTGATCGACATGCCCGATGGGGAGCGCGTCTGGACGCTCAGTGCCGTCGTGTTCCTGCTCATCATGACTTGGGTCCTGCTGTCTGAACGCAGGGGAGCCCTGCTTCGCCGCTACCGCGCCCGAGGTGAAGAGTCGTGAAGCGCGCAACGGTGGCGTGCCTGACCCTGCTTGTGGCGGCATCGGCTGGGTGCCTGTCCCCCGACCAGGCATCCGAGCTTGCCACCCTGCCCACCGGCATCGCCGTGGCCCGCATTCCCATGGGTGCCGCCCTCAATGACGAAGGCAAGAACTTCCAATTGGTGCAAAACCCCCCCGGTGCAACCACGCTGCGATGGATCAATGACGACGTGGTCACCCACACGGTCATGGCCATGGCAGAAGGACAGGTCGCCACGGGTCCCATGCAAAACAGCGGCGATGGGCACGAGGGTCACGACCACGCCGCCGTCACATCAGACCCCGCCAGCGGCATGATGTTTCAGTTCGGCCTGCCCCCCGGCGAATCCGTTGATGTACCCCTGGGGGCCCAGGGTGTTGTCCGCATCCACTGCGTCGATCACACATGGATGGATGTGCAGTGGAGCAACGGGCCAGCAGGGTTGGTGGCAGAGCGACAGTTCGCCGTCAACATCCGGGAACTGGTGGATGGAGGCAACGCCACCGGCGACACGGCCGTGGGCGAACAAGCGGAATTGGCCTGGGAAATCACCCAACCCAACCTGGACCGCATCGAAATCATCCTCGCCTGGAACGACTCGGCAGACGACGTAGGCCCCGCCGGCGCGGCCAACGGTGAAGACACCCTTCGGGTCCAGTTGGTTGACCCCTCGGGGGCCGTGGTCGCAGAAGGTGAAGCCACTTCCCGAAACGGCGTGCTTCTCGTCGTCCACAAGCTCGAGGCAGAGTCCTGGCCAAAAACTATCGCGGCGCACAGCGAGGCGGCCGCAAAGACCCAACTGGACCAACAGCGACCCACCAGTCATGCAGGCACAGGCACGTGGACGACCCTTGTCACGACAGTATCCGCTCCAGGAGTTGCGCCTGCCAGCGACCTCGACGCGCTAGGCCTGCCGGATACCGATGGCCACCAGGCATGGCGTCTCGACTTCAGGGCGATCCACCACGAAGCAAGCTTTGGCGCGCCAGGAGCCGCCAGCCACACCAACGGGCATGAACACGGGCACGCTGATCACGGGGGACACGGACACTGACTGCCGGGTAGCAATCGTCAGGCAAGTGGCATGGCCTAGGGCAAAAGCCGCAGGGGGTGTGCTGGCGCGGAAACGGCCGGGCCGGCCACTACCAGGCTGGCCGCGAAAGGCTAGCTATCGCTCGGAACCGAAAATGGCTTCGAGCAAGGCAGCGCCGGACTACGAGGCGACCTGGGTCAGCATGCGGCGACCCATGGACTCGAGGTAGACGCAATCCTTGCCCGCCTCGATGTTGCCCTTGAGATCCTCGGGAATGTCCAGTTCAAAGGTCTCGAAGCTCTCCGAGTCCATCAACTGCACCTGGTCGCCCATGATGCTGAGGATCTGGGCGCCGCGGCGGTCGATCATGGGCACCCAGACCTTGTCGGTCACGCTGCCCTGGTACGACTTCTTGTTGTTCGTGAAGATGCTGCGGGCCTCGATGCGGGCCTTGGCGGCGCCGTGTTTGCCCGGCTTGGACTTGGTGATGGAGTCGATCTTGCACGGCTCCTCGTCGATGAGGATGAATCGACCTTCCTTCAACGTCCGTACTTCCGCCTGCTCCTTCATGACAACGCCTCTGGGGCGCGCCGATGCAGTCGCCTTGATAAAGCGTTGCCACGCGCGTCGGCGCTGGGGCGACCAGGCGCCAGCCAGTTGGACGGAGTCTAATTAAACGGCGCAGGCATTGTTGGAGTGGTTGTTGGGTTATGTTCACAGCTTCTCGTCATTCGATTCGCCGCGTGTGTGCGATTTTGTTGGTAGTGATGCTTGCAGGGGTTGCGCCGTCGGGTGCCTCGGAGGCCGACGATGCGGGCCTGCGGTCCCTGATCGAGTTCATGCAAGTGCCCGAGGGCCTGGTCGCCGGCCAGCCGTACAAGGGCGGCACGGTCGAATCGGTCAACCACGTCCTGAACTTCGCGGTGGTCGTCGGCGCGACTCCGAAGGCAGTGGCGCGCCAATCGGCCGCTGATGACAACGTTGTTGACGTTCGCAGCGACCCCATCCTGCCCATGCTGCAGCTGACCCCGGACGACCCGCGCTTTGGGTCCATGTATGGTCCCCAGCAGGTTCGGGCGCCGCAAGCGTGGGACATCACCACGGGTTCCACATCTTCGGCCGTCTGCATCCTCGATACTGGCATCCGTTACACTCACGAAGACTTGGCGGGCAGCCGCTGGCTGGGTGGCTACGACTTCGTCCAGAACGACGCCGATCCCTGGGACGACCACTTCCACGGAACCCACGTTGCGGGTACGGCTGCGGCCACCATGGACAATGGTGTCGGTGTTGCCGGCATGGGCCAAGTGGGCATCTACGCCGTGAAGGTCCTGAACCGCTACGGCGGCGGCGCCTGGAGCTGGATCGCCAACGGCATCACGTGGTGCGCGGACAACACCATGGACCACACGGTTCTGAGCCTCAGCCTTGGCGGCTCGGGCGCCGGCGCAATTGTCGAGAACGCCGTCAATTACGCTTACGAGACCAAGGGCAAGCTGGTCGTGGCCGCATCTGGCAATGGTGGCTGCACGTTCTGCGTGATCCAGCCTGCCAGCTTCGAAAACGTTGTCGCGGTTGGATGTACCAGTCGCAACGACGCCGAGTCGATCGCGGGCCTGCATCGGCGCGAGCCGCCGATTTGTGGCTTCTCGTCCGGCGGGCCTGAAGTGGAGATCATGGCGCCCGGGCAGGCAATCATCAGCACCTGGAACAGTCGCGACAACGCATATGCTTCCATCAGTGGTACGAGCATGAGCACG
The DNA here is from genome assembly GCA_041624075.1 of Thermoplasmatota archaeon. Lineage (GTDB taxonomy): Archaea > Thermoplasmatota > E2 > JACPAO01 > JAHFTW01 > JBFJVP01. The sequence goes on from JBFJVP010000203.1 coordinate 4,364, forward strand.
CCTCATGTGTCGGGTGCTGCGGCGCTGGCGTGGGGCCAGAACCCGGCGTGGGACGTTGTGACGCTGCGCACGATGCTGCAGCGCACCGCCGTTGATGCCGGGGCTCCCGGCCGGGACATCCATTACGGCTTTGGCGAATTGGACGCCTACTGTCTGGTGATGGGATTGCCCGCCTGCGTCTAGGGTGACCGGGCGCAAAATCAAAGCACTCTCCCTTTCCTTCCTTTTCTATGAAGCCATTCAAATCGGCCCTGTTTCTGATCGCGATGCTCGTGGTCTCTACCGTTCCTGCACACGCTGCCCCGCCGGCCTGTGAAGGAACTGGCGTCCAGCCGGGCGGCGTGGAGATCCAGGGCGCCGTTCGGGTCGCTGCCGGTTCCAATGGCGACTGTACGTTTGCCTCTGCTGAGCGCCGGGACGTTGACTGCCGCGCTCTGCCCATTACGGCGGGGGTTCGCGGGATCACTGCGTACTGGGAGCCGCTGGGTTGCGCTGCGGCCGCTGAACTCCAGGCGCCCGTGACGGGGTCGGGGTGCAACCCCCGCTTGGTGCTGGGCGCTCCCGGCGGCGGAATCTACGTCATCGTTGGCCCCGGCTGCCCGCCCGTGGAAATCTGTGACCCCTGGATTCCCCGCGTCTGCGAGTACGGGCCGTAGGCGCCGCGTCCGCTCGCGGAAACCGTTAACACGCGGTGCCCGGCATGGCGCCGGTCCCCATGGTCAAGATTGCTGTTCCCGCCAAGAACCCCGAACCGGCGTCGGATAACGGCGACCTGATCCGGGGCCTCAACCTCTTCGGGGCGGTGTCCATGATCGTGGGCATCGTCATTGGCAGCGGCATCTTCCTCGGCGTCAACCGCGTGGCCGCCGGCACCGGCAGCCCCTGGCTCATCGTACTGGTGTGGGTGGTCGCCGGATTCCTCACCCTGATGGGGGCCCTGACGTACGCCGAACTGGGAACCATCTTCCCCAAGGCCGGCGGCGAGTACGTGTTTCTTAAGGAGGGCATGGGGAGCCTGGCCGCCTTCCTGTCTGGCTGGACCGCCTTCACGATCAACCTGGCGGGCAGCGGCGCCGCGCTCGCCGTCATCTTTGCCGAGCAACTCAACCAGCTCAAGCCTGACGGGTTCAGTGCCACCGTGTACCTCAGTGCCGGCCCCCTTGAGATTGACAGCGTCAAGCTGACCGCTGCGTGCCTGATTGGCTTCCTCTCGATTGTGAATTACTTCGGCATCCGCTACGGCGGCGGCGTACAGATGGTCTTCACGGTGCTCAAGGGGGCCTTGATCGTGATGCTGGCAGGCGCGGCACTGCTCTACCTGGGCGATCCTGCCAGCCCCAAGGTGGGCTTCTTCGAATCAACCAGCGTGGCGGGCACCCCCAGCGCCGACGGCTTCAGCCTGGCCGGCTTCTTCGGCCTC
>JBFJVP010000204.1:0-5769 GCA_041624075.1 Thermoplasmatota archaeon
CCTCGTTGGATGATGGTTGATGTCGCTTTCGAAGCCAAGTTGCCGCGCCTGGTCTCCATCCAGGAACTCAAGGACAACGAGACGCTGGCCGATATGCCAGTGGTGCAACGCGGCCAGCGTTTATCCATTCAGCCCGTGGCGCCGGAGCATTTTGATGAAGTGCTCCGTATGAGTGGATTGTGACGCCCGAGCCATTGGACGCCAGCCGGCGTCAAAGCGGCGTGTAAGGAGGAAAAAGGGACCGCAATTCTACATTCCGGCGCCAACGCCGAAGAAGAACCCGCTTCCTTCGCCGTCGTCGTAAGCAACGCTCACCGCGGCACCGGATTCGCCGGCGTCGGCGCAGACTTCGGCGCCTTCAGCAGATACGCATTCGGCGGAGGCATCGACGGCCGCGCCGAGCACGAGCAGGCCTACCAGCAGCAAAAGGGCAGTGTGCTTCATGTTGTTTTCACCGTTTTTCGTGACGCGAAGCGCCACACTCGCCCACATTGGCCTAGTCTACTTGACTGTGGCTCACTGTGGCCAAAGTAGCGTTACAGAACAGGCGTATCCTGGCCGGCTAGGAACCGTTGGCTAATGGAAACCGGCGCCCAGGCGAAGAGGCTGGCTAGGATATCGACAGCGAACTGTCTACCAGGAATGCCACGGGGTGGTGGCAGCCACCAGCCTCGTAGCTGGCGCTTGGTCCGCTCCCAAAGCGCACGAAGCGCGTGCCCCCGGGAATGGCCCCTTCGAGTTGGCTGGCATCGGCGTAGGACCCCTGCACTTGCGCCACCCGTGTCCAAGTCTGACCGTCGCCACTGATGTCCGCCCAAATTGTTGGATCCACGGGCGTTCGCGTCGGATCTAGCGCCGAGCACAAGCCATAATGGAACATCCGCCACATCTGGACTGTCACGTTGGCCTGCAAGTGGCCGACGGCGCCCGGCAGGTAGTACGTGTGGAAGAAGCTGGGCGAATCGAACCAGGATTCATCGTACAGGTCCCACGAGGCATGGATCAACTCGGGATCGCCGGCTTGTTGCCGATCAATGGGGTCATAGCCACCGAACCAGCACGGATGGTCGTCGAAGAAGGAATCCAGCAACCCGTCGGCGCATGTGGCTGCCAAACGCCCCGGCGCCTCACGAACGCCCGCCACCGGGGTCGCTTGCAAGGTGAAATTGCTGGCATCCAGGTAGCCCGCCAAGCCCTCGTGCATGGAGCGAGGCATGTGAACCCGCAGGAAACGGAAGGGCACGTCGGCCACGGACGCGTTGGTGAAGATCTCGTACCGGTCCTCCGGGTCCGAGCCAAGCGGATAATCAAAGCGGGCCACGGTTGTCCAGTTAGACCCATCCAGGCTGACCTGCACGGGCAGCGCCGGCTCTTCAGCCAAGCTGGTGTACGCGATTTCGACGGCAAAAACCCGGCCCGCGACATGGTGCAAAACGTACGCATCCCCCAAGAAGTACGTGTGATGGCCCACATGGCCCCAGCAGGACCCCAACGCGGACGACTCCATGGCAACGATCCCCTTGGCCGGATCGCCGCAGTGCAGATCAAGGGATTGCGGCGCCGATAACGTGGTTGCGGGATCGGACACGCAGCCGGCCAGCATCACCATGACCAGGCACACCACGAGGCCAGGCGCGGCGGGCACAGCGGACATGGCGGGCACGGCGCGGGCCATTCCATTGCGGGCACTTGGACTCATTCAACCATCCCCCGATACACCCGCACATTCAACCCCACCAGGAGCAATCCCAAGACGACGGCTGCCCCCATGGCAATAACGAGGTTCATGACATCCGAGGTCCAGCCATCCAGCATTAGCGCCCGCAGACCCTGAATGAGATAATCGATGGGATTGAACTTGATCGCCGTCTGAAGCCAGCCCGGCAACAACTGCTCCGGCATGTACGCCGTGCTCAAGAAAATAAAGATGAAAAACAGCGGAAACGCCGACTGGGTCGCCTGGTCGCTCTTGGTCTTCATGGCCAACGCGGTTACCAGCAACCCGACGCTGAGACCACTAAAGAGAACGCAAGCCGCAATCATGGTCACGGCCCCACCAAAACCGGTGGCAACGCGCGCACCCAAAAGGTACGCGACGCCCAAAATCAGGATCGCCTGGCCCGCCACGCGAGTCATTTCCGCCATCAAACGGGCACCAATAATGACTGCCGCATTGGCGGGCGTCGTGCGCAACTTGTCAAAGTAACCCGTGCGCAGATCAACCAGGAACGCCGCCGAGGCATTGGCCATGCCAAGAAACGTCGTCAACAACACAATAGCCGGAGCAATGAACGCATAATAGTTTGCATCGGCGTGCGGATGATTGGGCAAATCCGTGGTGGCACTAAAGATGCTGCCAAACATGACCAATTGCAGAACCGGCATGGCGATGCCAAAAATCAGCACCGTGGGAATCCGGGGGAATTGCCGCAGGTTGCGCATGTACAGAATCGGCAGGGAAGCACCACTCATGCAGCCACCTCGTCTTCGACCAACCGTTGCCCGGTGTAATACAAATACGCGTCATCCAGCGAAGGGGATTCAACCCTGGTGGAAGCAACACCTAAGCCGATACGGGCGACCCACGATAGGGCCGGCAGCAGGGCCTCTGCGCCATCTTGCACGCGGATCTCGAGAACGTCGCCGGCCACCTCGATGTAGTCGCCAAAGATGGAATCCAACTGATTAACCTGGTGTGGCTCGGGAGCCCTGTCCAGCCGAACGCGCAGCACGTCCGCACCAACGGATCGCATCAATTGCTCGGGGGTATTTGTGGCGGCAATGGTTCCCTGGCTCATGATGGCCACGCGATCGCACAGTACTTCCGCCTCCTCCATGTAATGGGTGCTCATCAGAATCGTCAAACCTTGCTGGTCGCGCAGATCCTGCAGGACCTTCCACAAGTCGCTGCGACTCTTTGGGTCAAGCCCGGTGGAGGGTTCGTCGAGAAACAGGACCTGGGGGTCATGGATGAGCGAAACCGCCAGATCCAGGCGCCGCTTCATTCCTCCACTGAAGCGGGTGACCCGGCGCTCGGCGTGCTCGGTCAGATCAAAGGTCTCCAGCAATTGTCCAGTGCGCTTGCTGGCATGTTCCCTGCTGGCCCCGTAGAGTCGCGCATGGAGCATCAGCATCTCCCGTGCGGTCGCCAAATCGTCCATTCCGACTTCTTGCATGGCAAAGCCAATGCGTCGTCGAATTTCCATGGGTTTTTTTCGAACATCCAATCCGAGAACGCGCACCGATCCGGCGGAGGCGTGGCCCAAGGTGCCAAGAATCCTCATGGCCGTGGTCTTGCCTGCGCCGTTGGGCCCCAGCAGGCCAAAAATCTCGCCAGCCTCGACCTCGAAGTCAATGCCTCGCAGGGCCCTCGTTCCATCTGGAAAGACCTTTTCCAGGTTGCTGACGGCAATGACCGGGTTGTCCACGGGGCGGCAAGCAAGATTGAGAGCTTTAGGTACTGTCGCTGGCCGGGCCCGAAGGTCACGAAGCAAAACATAATCAATAAACCCCATGATCGGCCCCGTCGTGGAGCTGACTGATGTTGCGGGCCTGGGGCCTGCAAAAGCCGACAAATTGAAGGAAGCCGGCATTACGACGGTCCAAGAGTTGGCGCAGATCGACTTGCGAAAACCCACGGACATCGGAATTCGCAGTGAGACCTTGAAGAAATTCAAGGCCGATGCCCGCAAGTTGCTGAAGGCCAACGGCATTGAATTCGAGAAGGCGCCGTACGGATCTGGCGGCGCGCCCACCAAGGCCAAGGCGACGCCGAAGGCTGCCAAGGCTACGGCCAAGGCCGCACCCAAGCCTGCGCCGGAGGCCGCTCCCAAGGTGACGGTCAGCGCTACGGCAAGCGCTGCTGATGTCTCGGAGCCTGAAGAGGAGAAGCCCAAGAAGGGTTTCTTCAAGCGGCTGCTGCGCCTGTAACCAAGCCCAACCCTGAAAGCTAGCCTCGACTAACGGGTATCGTGCCTCGGGTCGCTTTCCAGGGGGAACAAGGCGCGTATTCGGAGGATGCGCTGCAAGCCTATTTCGACCGTGCCGGTTCGGTGGCCGAGCCCATGGCGTGTCGCACATTTCCTGCGGTGGTCCGTTTGGTGGATCGGGGCGAAGCGGATTTTGCCTTTCTTCCCATTGAGAACACGTTGGAGGGGACGGTCGCCGAGGCCCTGACGGCGCTCTTGGACTCGGATCTGTTCATCGTCGGCGAGGTGCGCTTCAAGATCGTCCATTGTCTGGTCGGCCATCCCGATGCGCAAATCGACGAGATTCAGACGGTCTTTAGCCATCCCCAGGCGTTGAGGCAGTGCAGGGATTTCCTGGGGGAGCACGGCCTGGAGTCCCGGGTGGCTTACGACACGGCGGGCAGCGTGCGCGAGGTGAAAGAGCGTGGGGATCCAACGGAGGCAGCCATTGCCTCGGCGCGGGCGGCGGAGGTGCACGGCATGAAGGTTTTGCGAACCGGCATCCAGAGCCGTGAGACCAATTACACGCGGTTTCTTGTCTTGTCGAAGCAAGAGCGACCGCCAGCGGACGGGGATCGCGAGCGACGGATTCTGACGACGGTGCTCTTCTCGACGCGTCACCGCCCAGGAGCACTTCACGAGTGCCTGGGTGAATTCGCCCAGTTTGGCATTAATTTGAGCAAGTTGGAGAGTCGGCCACGGGACGGCAAGCCGTGGGCGTATGACTTCTTGGTGGACTTGGAGGGCAGGCGGCAGGATGCGGATGTGTCGGCGGCTTTGTCGGGCATTCTGGCCCGCAGCAATGGTTTGCGGGTGCTGGGCTCCTATCCGGCCTGGGAGCCTTCGGTGCTGCCGCGGGTTGCAGCATAGGCGGTGATGGAGACCAGAACGAGGGCCAGTCCGGCGAGTTGGACGATGTCGTAACGGTCTCCGAGCAACGCTGCCGACCAGGCGGCCGTGGCCAGCAGTTCCAGGCCGACGAGCAGGTTCACCGGCCCGGCGGGGGCGCGTTGGAGGGCGGCGCTGAACAGGGCGAAGGCGGCGGTCGTGGGCAGCGCCACATGGAGGGCCATCCAGCCCCATGCCGGCGCGGGCACGGCGGCGAGGTCTGGCACGCCTTCTGCGACGAGTGCCAGGATCACGAAGTAGACCGAGGAGACGGCAAACGATGCCAGGAGCATGGGCATGATGGCCACGTTGCCTCCGTGCTGGCGCAGGCGAACCGTGTAATCGGCCCATGTGACCGCCGACAGGAAGGCAAGCACCAGTCCCACGATGCTCAGGTCGCGAAGGGCGGCGCTGCCGCCGGTGCCGGTGCTCGCCAGGTAGGTGCCTACGCCCAGCAGGGCGAAGGCGGGCAAGAACCAGGCACCCACGCGTTCACCGAGGCGCCGCCGGGCAATCAGGGCCGTCCATAGGGGGGCACTGTAGAACGCAATGGTGGCCAAGACGGGCGTCAAGCGCTCCAGGCTGTACAGGTAGAACGTGAAGCTGAGGCCGTACCCCAGGAGCACTAGGATCACGATCGGGGGCTCGCGCATGAGCTGCCATGCCGCCGCGCGAGCGGGGCGCCCCGCGACGGCCAACAAAACGACCAGTGCAATCACAGAGCGCACGGCGTTTAGCGTCATGGGTTCGAAGTCCACCAGCAGCTTCTTGCCCACCGGGCCAAGCAAGCCCCAGGCGGCGTAAGCCATGGCGGCCAGGACAAAGCCCTGGGCTTGCCGGGCGACTGCTTGCTGGTCGGCCACGGGCCTTCGAGGAGGACTCGTGTTTCAAGGGTTCGCCGACACTCCGCCGC
>JBFJVP010000205.1:0-5731 GCA_041624075.1 Thermoplasmatota archaeon
CGTGACCTCTACGTGTGGTGTGACACGCCCGGCCACGAGGAGGCCGGCATGTGGTTCAACGCGACCGTTTTGCCCCCCGAGAACAAGCAGAGCCCCGGCCCATCCGTAGCCCTCGTTGCCGTTGCAGCCTTGGCGGTGGCCGCCGCACGCAGGTTGACGCGATGACCCGTTTGCGCGCCGGCTTGACGCTGGCCGTGCTGGTCTGCGTGGCAGCGGCGCCTCACGTGGCGGCCCACAGCGGGGGGACCATCACGTGGCGCGTGGCCATCGAGTCCTGCGACGAGCCTTGCCTGGTGGTCGTGGAGGGCCCAACCCAACGCATCCCCGCCGGCGAGGACGTTGAACTGGTGGTACGCAACCAATCCAACGGCACTCACGACCTCCATTTGGGCGTCGCCGGCGTGGGCACCCTGGGCCAAACCGGCGCGCTGCTGCCCGACGAGGTGGCCACCATCAACTTCCACGCGCCCGAGTCCGGCACGCTGGTGTTGTGGTGCAACGAACCAGGCCACGACAGTGAGTACCTGGAGCTCTCGGTCATCCCAGAGCCACCCACCCACGACACCGGCGTACCCCTGCCCCTCCCGCTGACGCTGGCTGCCCTGCTGGTGGCCTTGCGGGCGCGCAGCAGCTAGCGTAAAGGAGGGCGTCGTCTTCGGCAATCCAATGCGAAGCGTCCCGGCCGCCGTGCTGGCCCTGGCCCTGGTTTTCTCTCTCGCCCCGACGGCTACCGCCGCCACCATGCATTGGGTGGTCATCGTCGAGAATGGACCCTGCCTGGGAGGAGCCCCCTACTGTTTCGAGATCGAAGAAGGCACCCGGGACCCCGTTGAGGGCGGCACTGAGGCAACCATCACGGTGCGCAACACCAGCAACACCACGCACGAATACTTCGCTCTGCCCAAGGAGAACATCGACCGGGGCCGCATCGACACCAAGCCGGCCGGCAACCTGGGCCACGTACGCGTGCCACCAGGCAGCGAAGACTCGATGACGTTCACGATTCCCACTCAAACGGCAGCCATCTACCTGTGGTGCGACGAGCCGGGCCACGAGGAGGACATGGACTGGCTGCTCTTCGAGGTCAAGCCCAAGGAGAACGAGGAGAGCCCCGCCCTGGCCACACCCCTCGTGTTGGCAGCCCTCGCCGCACTGGCCGTGCTGCGCCGCCGAAGCTAGCGCCCACGAGAGTCATCGGCGCGTGCCGGGGCCGACGGTTGCCAACGCCATTCCGGCCAGCACCAGCACGCCCGCCATCACCAGGTAAGGGTTCCACGCCTCGCCAAGCAAGCCGATGCCCATGGCGGCGCTCAGCACCGGAATCGCCATCTGGTACGTGCCCGCCTGAGTGGGCGAGATGCGGGCCAGGCTCCAATACCAAACAGCGTACGCCAACGCCGTGGTCAGCGACCCCATCAACGCCGCCAGCACCACGCCGGCAGCCGTGATCACGGGCGCGCCCCAACCCATGGCCCAAGCGATGCCAGGTGCCAGAAGTACGAGGCCCAAGACCGCGAAGTTCCCGGAGGTGAACGCCAAAGCGTCCGGGTGCCGGCGACCCAGCAGGCTGTACGCGCCCCACGACAAGCCCGTACCGGCCAGCAGGACGACGCCGAGAACCGTCACTTCGCCCCCCGCGGAGACGGCCAGCACGGCCACCCCGCTCAAGGCCACCAGGCCACCCACGGCCGCTCGCGCGGCAGGCCGCTGGTGCTGCAGGGCGGCACCCCCGAACGTCATCGTGGCCAACACCGTCGCGTAGAACACGAACGTCCCCGCCGCCGCCCCGATGAAGTTGTACCCATAACTGATGAGAAAAGCGTACGAACCCAACCACGCCGCCGGCACCACGTTGCGACGCCCCAGGGGCAGGCCTCCTGCCCGCCGGGCCAAGGGAATCAGGGTCACGGCGCCGGCGACGAAGCGAACGACCGTCGTCAGGCCAGGGTCCAGCATGTCACGCGACACGATCCAACGCGTTAGAACACTGTTGACGGAGAACGAAACGATCACGAATGCCAGACCGAACGCAAGGGCATTGGCACGCGCCACGCCAGCGCTGAAGCCCAGGCGCGATTCAGGGTTGTGCCCTGGGGCCCTCGCCCGACCCAAGAAACAGTGGGCGTGGCGGGGCGCCGCTGATTTCTCGGGCGCTCCCGATGGGCCCGCCCGCATGCCCCCAAGGCCGTCTTCGACAACCTCGGAGTCCCCCTCGGCAACGCCTCGGGCAAACCCGGCCGTCCCCATCACACTCGCTGCGCTCGCTCGATGGGCCCGCCCGGATTTGAACCGGAGTCCATGGCTCCCAAAGCCACGAGTATACCAAACTAACCCACGGGCCCGTGGTGCAGCCCCGAGGGGCTGAGGGCGGGCGACCCCCGCCTCCGCTTTGAGGCTTTGGACGTGGTTCGGCCCGTGCAGCAATGCGGCAGAAATGCCTGACGAGCCGTTTTCGCCCTTGGTGCATCGTCGACCGCCGCCTTCGCAAGGATCAACTGCCCGCCCCTGCTGGTGCCGGTGTGCGCGTCCAACAGGTGCTTGTTCTCGTCTTGGCCCTCCTTGTTACCGGCTGCGTGGGCTCTGATTCCGGCGACGAGCCGGGCGACGGCTCGGACGGCGGTTCCGACACCGGAGGAAGCTCAGGCGATGGCGGTTCTCCCGGCGGCACGGCGCCACGGCCCGAGTGCATGGACGAAATTCCGGCCATCGTCGAGGTCTTCAACGACACCATCGAGGTCGGCTCCCCCGGCGGCAGCGGCGAAACCGTGTTCGACGTGCCCGACTGCTACCTCGAACTCTTCATCACCGATGTGGGCGACGTGACCGCCCTCGGAGACGTGGTGCTCAAGCTCCGCGCGCCGTCGGGTGCCGAGGAGAGCCTTCTGGATGGGGTGTACTTCCAGCAGGACGAGGTGGGCCAGCCCAGCGACGCGTTGGCGTGTTCGCCGTGCGAATGGCGCATCACGAGCGAGCCTGGTTCGTGGCTGTTGTCGTGGGAAGTTCAAGGGGAGCTGCGGCTCCCCCTCAAGGCCCAGGCCCAGTAGGCTCGCCGCCGCAAGGGTCTTGACTCCGGGGCCTGCGTCCCGAGCGTGGCGACCTGGAGCGACACCGATTTTCTTGCGGCCGTTGAGGACCAGCGCATGGCCGTGGATCCCTGGCACCCAGAGGATCTGACGCCCAACGGGCTGGACTTGCGCATCGGTGAAGTGCTCGTTCCAGGCGAAGGCGACGAGCCGGTGCGCGGCGGCGTGGCCGTGGTGCCGCCCATGACGCGGTTTCTTGTGGCAACCGAGCAGGTAGTCCGCATGCCGGGGGACGCTTGTGGCCAGTTGTGGATCCGGTCCAGTTACGCCCGCCGGGGCGTGCTGGCAAGCTTCGGCAAGGTTGAGGCTGGTTTCGATGGTAGCCTGACGATCGCGGCGTTCAACAGCAGCCACGAAGCCCTGGAGGTCCCGGTGGGGGATCGGTTCTGTCAACTGGTGCTCGAGCAACTGATGAGCCCACCCCAGGCGCTGTACGCCCAGAAATCCGGCAACTACCAGCACCAGCGGGGCGTGACGCTGGCACGGGAATGACGCGCCGCCGAGCTGGCCGACGACCGGTTATGCCTGCTCTGCCGGTTCTGCCGAGCATCGCAATCAAGGGCCCGGGGCCGAGCCCGTGCGAGGCCAAGTCTTGCAGCGCGTGCTGCCACGACATCGAAATGATCCTCACCGAGGCGGACCTGGAGCGGCTGCGCGCCGCGCGGCCTGATCTGAGGGACTCATTCTGGTTCGAGGCGGACGACGGGTACCTGCAACTGCGCACCCGCGACGGCCCGCCTGCCCGGGGCGGCGAAGGGCGACCCTGCATCTTCCTTCTGGGCGACGGTCGCTGCGGCGTGTACGACGTGCGTCCCGAGGGGTGCCGGCTGTACCCGGCCACGTGGGACGAGGGCCTTCGGGAAGCGATCCTGGACGAGGATTACTGTCCCCACACCGATGGCTTTCGCATCCCCACGGCAGCCGGGGATGCCCTGCGGCGCTTGGCGGCGCGGCTGGAAGACGAGCGACAAGCTCGGTGCTCGTGACTAGCGCCACCAGGGCTGCCGTATCCTTCAAGGCGATCGCCGGCATCGGCTACGCCATGCGTAACGGCTTGATGCTCCTGGCTTGCCTGGCCTTGGCGGGCTGCACGGAAGGCTCGTCCGACGGACTCAGCGACGAAGCCCCCCTGCTGGGGCCCGCCGCATGGTCCGAGACCTTCTCCAGCCCCCTGGTTGCAAGCGAAGCCTTGCCCGGCCAGGACAACGCCGTGTCCTTTGATGTCCCCGAGGGCGCTACGCACCTGGTCGCCGAGCCAAGGTGGAGCTGCGTGTCCCTGTGCCGCATGCATGTCTGGCTGGAGGACCCCGAAGGTGCCGTGGCAGCCGAGACCACCCGTGGTGGCGGCGGCGATGCACTAGAAGTCGAGATGCCCGCCTCCGGTACCTGGCAGTTCCGCTGGCTCGCCGCCGAAGGCGCTTCCGTGGGAATCGAGGGATCCATCGACTTCACGGTCCACTTCCAGTAATGCGTCGTGGCTTGGCCGTTGGGGGCCGGCCGAACTGATTCCAAGACGGTAAAGCGCACGGGCAACCATGGGGGAACCATGGGAGCCATCGAGGCCAACATCGCCGTGGGAGCCGGGGTGCTGCTGGCTGGCCTGTCCCTGCTCTTGGCCTCCGTCGGCTTGCTGGCCTACCGCCGACTGGGGCACACCCGCCTCCTGTGGATCTCGCTGGCATTCCTGGGATTCCTCGTCCAGGGCATCCTGCTCACAGTGGAGGCCGTGCAGAACCGGGGGGACCAGGGCTGGCCCACCATGACCCTGCTCAACCTGGCCATCGTTGGCGCCCTGTATATCGCCGTGTTGCGCCGCTGAGGTGTCCATGTCCATCGACCGCGCGGGAGTTCTCGATCTGGATGTGCGTCGTCGCATCGTCGAGTTTGTCCGCGAGAATCCGGGCCTGCACTTGCGCGGCATGGCCACCAAGATGGGATTGGCGGTATCAACACTGGAATACCACTGCTACCAGTTGGTCAAGCACGGCGTGCTCGCCACCCGGGAGGGCGCGGGCTTCAAGGCGTTCTACCCCGCCGAAGGCATCGACCGGCGCGATAAGGACGTGTTGTACGTGGTCCGGCACGAGGTCCCCCGGCGGGTCTGTGCCCATTTGGCCCTGAACCCGGGTGCCACCCCCAAGGAGTTGCGGCCCGTGGCGGGGGTGTCGCCGGCCACGCTCAGCTTCCACCTGAACAAGTTGCGGGATGCCAAGATCATTCGGGAGGAAGCCGCCGGGCGAACCAAGAAGCTGTACCTCGTGGATCCTGAACGCGTGGCCAACGTACTGGTCTCGTACCGGGGCAGCTTCGTGGACGACGCCATCGACGCGTTCGCCAACACCTGGCTAGACCTGAACCCGTAACGGTTACTGGCGGCGAGGCCGGAACATCACGAAGCCGGCGGCGGCAGCCACGGCGGCGCCCAAGACGGCGCCAAACACCACGTTGGGCTTGACCAGCACCTCGCCGATGCTGGCAATCGTGACGGCGTGAACGCTCCAGTGGGGGAACACCAGGATGGCCTGCACTCCATCCCGATCGCGCACGATCCAGTACTCGGGCTGACCGCCGTCGTTGGTGGGATCCAAAGCGTCCTGCAAACTGTCGGCCATGGGGAACACCAGTTCGCTCTCAATGCGCGAACCGTC
>JBFJVP010000206.1:0-5696 GCA_041624075.1 Thermoplasmatota archaeon
ACCTAGATCGCGGATCTTGGCGCTTAGTTCGAGCCCGCGCCGCTGGCAAGGACCGCGAAACACAACCACCCAAACCAGCAACACACCTCAAAGGGCCGCGAGTTGCGTAGCCAAGTCCTGGCCAAATGGCAAGCTCGCTGTGAGACCCGGGCTTGCACCAGACATCAAGTGAATTCCCCGTTCGCTCCGGGTGGTCATCAAATCCATGACCAGCTGCCCGTCGCGGGAAACCAGTTGGGCACGAATGCCGCTGAACGAACGCACCATGCCCTGCTTCCCAAGCTCCGGCACCAAACGGTTGGCCTCCTTCAGGAAACTACCCTTCAGCAGGCTCTTCTTGACCTCGCCCGGCGCGTGCCGAAGCATCCGCTTGGTCATCATGAGCCTGCGAAAACCCGGATAGAGCAGCGTACCGGCCATGTCACGCGGACTCAGCCCCGTTGGACTGTACTTGTAGCGGCCCCCCGCAAGTGCCGCATTGGGCCCAATGATGACTTTGCCAGCGGCCGTGCGACTAAAGTGAACCCCCAGGAAAGGCAGGTCCAACCGAGGCGCCGGGTAGATGTGGCCACGGCACAAGTGATCCGTTTCCGGCGTCAACTCGTAGTAGTCACCCCGAAACGGCACGATCCGGTTGCCCTCCGAGGCTCCCACCTGGCGCGCCAAGCGGTCCACGGCCACGCCCGCAGCATTCAGGTAACGTTCCGCGTGCACGATGCCAGTTGCCGATTCCAGCGCCGCGTAACCCGCACCCTCGGAAACAGACTTGACCGGGCTCTGGAGGCGCACCTCGCACCCAAGCTCCTGCACCTCCTTGCCCAGAGCGGCCACATAGCCAGCCGAGTCGATGCTGCGCGTGCCCGGCACATGAAGAGCCGCCACAGGTTCGGCCATGTGAGGTTCGATCTCCTGGGCCTCGGCGCCATCGATCAAACGGCATGGCACGCCGTTGGCCGTACCACGCTCATGATAGGTGCGAACGCCTTCAACCTCACCTTCATCCATCGCGGCCACCAATAGACCACGGTTGGGCACTGCCACGCCGTGCTGCTGGCAAAACGCAGTCGCCTGCCGCGTTCCCTGGGTGGCGAAGCGGGCCTTCAAACTGCCCGGCACGTACTCGAAGCCGTCGTGGAGCACGCCCGAGTTGTGGGTCGATTGCTCCGGCCCCAGCCTCGCCCCGCGCTCAAGAAGCACAACACGGGCCTCGGGCTCCGCTTGCAGAAACGCGCGCGCCGTGCAGAGGCCAGCGACGCCGCCCCCGATGATGGCAAGGTCGTACGTGGAGGCGGCCATTGCGCCTCAGGCGTAGACGAGCTTGCCCTCGACGCTGAAGTCGGTGCCCGGACTCAAGCCCCCAGTGCTCTGGTCAAAAACGCGAATCTGGTAAACACCCGGCACCAGGTTCTCGATGACTTCCATGGTGATGCGGTACTGAGCGCCTCCGGGCGACGGGTCGGTGGTGGTGCCCGTCGCCAGGACCTCACCCTCCGAATCCAGCAGTTGCAGCCCAAGGTTTGGCGACGGGCCAAAAGGCTCCGGAAGGCTGGACGTGTACGTCACGTTCACCGTCAGGTTCACTGCCAGCTTGGTGACGTTCAGTTCGTGGAGGTGCTCATCGAGCCCGCCTGCAGGTCCCGCGCTTTGCGCGATGGATCCGTCGTATTCAATCGCCATCGCTTCCGCCATGCCGCCCGGACCGGGCAGGTCGCCGTTGTCCGTCAGCGAGTCTTCAGCCTGATTGAATTCGTATACGTAGATGCCAACCATGACGCCGACAAGCAGGACGGCGCCCACGATTCCCACGACGGTATCGGTTGCGACCATGGTAACTAGGCCAGCGGAGTCACGACGGGTTCATAACGGGTATAGGTGAACAGCGTCACCGCGAAGTCGTTGCCCTGGTCGTGGTCGCCAGGGTTGGAAGGGTCCCCGATCGGGTTGGCGTTGGAGTCGGCACAGGCCGGAATGGGCACGCCCAGGCCGCTGTCGATCTCACAGTCGCCGGCACGCACCAACGTGGCCTTCACGGTCCACACGCCGTCGCCACCCGCAACGAAATCGGGAGCCACGCGCGCTAAAACCTCCTCCGCAGTTTCCGACGGCGTCTTGCCTTCAACAACGGCCGCTTGGGGCCTTGAATTGGGAGAATACGCCAGGCGCACCTCGAACGGGTCGGCCAGGTACGTGATCTGGCCGGTGGCGGGGTCGATTTGCTGCGTGCCCGGCGAGTTCTCGTGCAATTGGCTGACGACTTCGATGCCGTTGGGGTCGATCAGGCTGATCCTGAACTGGTCCGGTTCACTGGCAGGCATATCGTCTTCCCACGCAACCGTCAGCGTGATCGAGGTGATGCTCTTCTCTTCGATCAGGTACTCGAAATTCCGGGTTTCGCCTTCCGCGAAGGTCTCCCGGCGGGTCGGTTCCTGGGGGCCAGGGATATCCTCGAAGGACACCTGGAACTGGGGCAGGATGATCTCCTCTTCGGGCAGGACATCCACGAGCATGACCGACACGACGAGCAGGATCACGCCGGCTACGCCGACGGCGGCATCCACGCGACTGCCGCGCTTTTTGGGCGGCCCGGCGCGCACGACGACCGTGCGCCGAGGCCCGCTTTTGCGGGGTGGCGGCGGCGCAATGACGACGGTCTGGCGAGCCATCTAACCTGTCGCACTGGCCCACACTTCAAAACCTCTGTGTGCTGGTTGCACAACCGGCCTAGGTGTGCTTCTTGAGCGCAGACACGAGCGTCTCCCGGGGCACGGCGCCAACGATTTGGTCAACCTTGTTGCCGTCCTTGTAGATCAGCAGCGTCGGGATGCTCATGACACCTTGGCCCGCAGCCGTGGCCTGGTTTTCATCCGTGTTGAGCTTGCCAAAGCGTACGTCTTCCATTTCGGTGGCCAAGGCTTCGATGACGGGTCCAATGCGCTTGCAGGGGCCGCACCAAGGCGCCCAGAAGTCCACCAGGACGACGCCATCTTGCTTGGTGAAGTCCTCGAAGTCGCTGTCGGTAACGGTGGCAACGCTGCTCATGTGGATTTGATGACAGGCGCTGGCCGAAAAACCGTTCGGTGTGTGAGGTGGGTCCACTCGCCGCGCCCCGGGCGCCCACAAGTGCGGTGAGGCACGAGTTGCACGAGTGGCCGGGGGCACCTTGGGGACCGGCGCCTCCAGGGGCCGGCACGCCCCCGAGGGAACTGGGGGCCAGACTCCTCAATCCAAACCATCAAAGGCCATCCTCCTTTGGACGGCGCGTTGGCGATCCGGTATCTAAGCGAGGAGTGGGGTGAACAGGCCCTGCGGGTCATGGAGACTGACCCGGACATCCAGAGGGTTACCAAGGGGCTGAACCTGTCGCTCCTGGTCATCATCCTGAACGGCCCGCCAGGGGCGTACGGTTTCATCTACGCGGCCTTCGACAAGAACGGCCTGAAAGACTACCGGGTGGGCGCCGACTACACCCATGTAACCGACGGCATCGAGGCCCCCACGTTTGTGGTGTCGGGCGACTACAAGGTATTCGTGGAGATCCAGGAGGGCCGCATGACCGAGCGGAAGGCCTTGCTTCGGGGCAAGATGCACCTCACCGGCTCCCTCGTCAAGGCACTGCGCCACATGCATGCCCTGGAGACCATCACCCGCAGCATGCGCACCATTGACTGCGAAGTGTAGCACCCTCGCGCCCGACGCGGGGCCAACTCGACCCCATCCGGACCATAGAGGGAGTTTTAAGGGGCTCCCGGGATAGCATCGCCGGTGGTTGAAGTGCGCTGGCTTGTTGCCCTGCTCTTTGTTTTTATGCTGGCTCCGGCCACGCCCGCTCCGGCAGCATCCGGAGCCGCGTGCCACGTTGATCTGCCTGGCACTGGCCTGTTTGCGTTGGACACGAGTTCACAGGGCGGGCCGACCGTTGGTGGCTGCCGAGTCGAGTTTCCGGCAGGCAGCTTCGTGAGCGCCGGGCCCGCCCAGGGCTGTGATGTGACCCCCGATGGCGTGCGCAACTCGGGCTCGTTCGACTTCGTGTTCTTCCAGTGTGAAACCGGCGTGTACGACGTGGTCAACACCATCACGTACAGCTGAAGTACGACTAGTTGGGAGCAGTCAGAACGATCCGGCCCTTTCGGGTGACGTTCACTGAACCAGCCACGCCCAATACCCGCCGCGCCTCCGAACTGTCCAGACCCCGGCACCGCTGGAGGTCCTCACTGGAGAGTTCCGCCAGAGCACGTCCCACGACGCGGCCGGCGTGCACCAGTTCCACCACGCTTTGCACATCGAAGACGCCCTTGACTTCGGTGACCCCGGCAGGTAGCAAGTGGCGACCGGAGCCCAAGGCGTCCAGGGCCCCCTGGTCCACTGCGATCTGGCCTTCGGCAGGCGCAATCAGAAGCCACCGCTGGGGGCCACTGCGGCGATGGCTGGCCTCGAAGCGGGTCCCGACGTCCTCGCCCCGCGCCGCGCGACTGGCGACGTGGGGTTCGCGTCCGTGGGCGATGACGACGGGTATGCCCACCTCGGTTGCAAGCCGGGCGCTGGCGAGTTTGCTGGCCATGCCGCCTCGGCCAACGCGGCTGCCTGCACCGCCGGCCAGCGCCAGGATTTCCTTGGTGATTCGGGGCACCACCGGGATGCGCTGGGCTCCGGGTTGGGCGGGTGGCCGATCGTGGAGGCCGGCCACATCGCTGAGAATCAGGTACAGATCCGCTTCGAGTTTACTGGCCACGAGGGCTCCCAGACGGTCGTTGTCACCGAAACTGGCATCGATTTCCTCGATGGAGACCGTGTCATTTTCATTGAGCACGGGCACGACGCCGAGATCCAGCAGCCGTTCGAGGCAGTTGCGCAGGTTGAGGTAGCTGCGGCGCCGACTGAAGGTGTGGTAGGTGAGCAGCACCTGGGCGACGCGGCGTCCGCTGGCGGAAAACGCCTCATCCCACGCCTGCATCAGGTGGTGTTGGCCGATGGCGGCGAGGGCTTGGCGTTGCACGATGTCGGCGGGGTGCTCGTTGCTTGCGAGTTCTGCTCGCCCCGCCCCGATGGCACCACTGGAAACGAGCACGACTTGGGTGCCGGCCCGGATGAGCTGGTCCAGGTCGGCCGCCAGTTGCCGCAGAAACGATGGATCGGGTTTGCCTCCGGGGCCAGCCAGGGTGTTGGTTCCAAGCTTGACGACCAGGCGCCGCACGGGTGCCGAGTCGGACGGGGCCATCGGTTCAGCCACGAGTCCACGCCTCGATCTGGTCGGCAAAGGTGGTCCCAGACGGGGCGTGCTTGAAGGGCTTGGACCGGTAGTCGCCCGCCGTATGGGCGTCTCCAACCAACACCCAGCGATAGGTGGTCAGGCCCTCCATGCCCACGGGCCCGCGGGCGTGCAGTTTACCGGTGGCGATGCCGACTTCGGCACCGAGTCCGTAACGGTAGCCGTCAGCAAAACGGGTGGATGCATTGACGTACACGCCAGCGGAGTCGATGGTGGAAGTGAAGCGCTTGGCCGCCGCCGTGTCTTCGGTGACGATGGTGTCGGTGTGCTTGCTGCCGTAGCGGGCGATGTGGGCCACTGCGGCGTCCAAGTCATCGACCAAGTGCAGCGCCAGAATGGTGTCATTCCATTCCCGTCCCACGTCGTCGGCGGCCAACTCCGAGACGCCCGTGGCCAAGGCGCGCACGTCTGGGCCGCCGCGTACGTCCAC
>JBFJVP010000207.1:0-5671 GCA_041624075.1 Thermoplasmatota archaeon
CGACGGCGCGCCCGCGGCTGATGCGATCGCTGCGGCTGATGCGCTGTTGGCGATGTACGCCGGCAAGCTCGGTTACGGGGTGGACAGCGATGATCCCAACAAGGACGCCATCAAGGACGCCCGTGAGGTGCTGTACAAGTACAACAAGGGGTACCTGACCAAGCCGTGCTTCGAGGACGACTGCCCCGAAGACGACGATCGGGCGCGCAGCGGCAGCGACTGCGTCGAAACCTGTGATGACGACAAGTTGTACGCCACTCGTGAGGACGATTGCGACCCGGACTGCGGCTACGACCCGGAGGCCGCGCGTACCGAGAGCTGTGACGACTAGCGACCCTGGGTTCGGGTGACCTACTCGACCACCTTTTCCTTTCCCCCAACCCTGGTAGGGAAACTAACCTTCCCCCGACGCACGCACCGGATGCCTCGTTACTTTCACCCCGCGTGTGCGTCGAGGAAAGGGCCCGAAGGCAATCACCCCAGTGAGGCGACAGCCATAAGGCTGGCCTATGGGGCGCTGTCATGGACTCTTCTTCGCGGGGCTTGGCCGCCGCTGTTTCCAGATGACCTGAGGCCCGTCGTGGGCCTGGGTGGCAGGGAGGGGGCCACGCCCCCGGTCCCCGCCTAGATGTTCCAGGTGATGCTGTTGGTCGTGTCGGCGGCGGTGTCCCAGGAGGCGTCGCCGGTCAGGCTGGTGACGGTGGCCGTGTAGCTGCCGCGAGCCCGCAGCTTCCAGGACAGCTGGGCGATGCCATTGGCATCGGTGGTGGCGCTCTGAGTGCTGCACGATGTTCCACACATTTCGACTTCAACCGTGGCTCCTTGGACCGGCGCGCCGCTGGCGTCCTCGATGGTCACCGTGATGTCGGACCAGCGGCGGTTCTGCTGGTGGGTCATGGCGGCGACGTGGATCGGTTCTGGCTCGTTGCGGGGCTCGCTCAGGTCGATGGTCTGTGTGGCGGTGTGGGTGGCGCCCTGGTTGTCGGTGACCGTCAGGCTGACCGTGTAGGTGGTGGCTGCGCCGTAGGTGTAGGTGCCGGTCGCGCGCTTGGGGGCCGCGCCGTCGCCGAGGTCCCATGCGTAGCTGGCGATCGTGCCGTCCGGGTCGCTGCTGCCGGTGCCGTCGAAGGTGCAGGTGGTGCCTGTGCAGTCGGCGGTGAAGCTGGCCACGGGCGGCTGGTTGCTGGGCTCAGGGTTCGGCTGGGGTTCGGGCTCGGGCTCGGGCTGCGGTTCCGGTTCTGGTTGGGGTTCTGGCTCCGGCACGGGGGTGGGGCTGGGCAGCGTCGTGACAGCAGCAGCCGCATCGACGGCACCTGCGCCCTGCGCGGTGGCGGGTTTGCCCAGGTCGTAGGCGGTGTCCTTGAGGTGCTGGCGCAGTTGGGCCGCGCTCATGTCCTGGGCAGACAGGACCAGGGCGGCAACACCGGCCACATGGGGCGTAGCCATGCTGGTGCCGCTCTTGGAGCCGTAGTTGCCTCCGGGCGTGGTGCTCCAGATGGCGAGGCCGGGGGCCGAGATTTCCAATTCGTTGCCCTTGTTGGAGAAGCTGACGACGTTGCCGTTCCAGTCCAGCGCACCAACGGCCATGGCCATGGGGTTGCGGGCGGGGTAGGCGACGCAGGAGCCGCAGCCGCTGTTGCCGGCGGCGGCGAGGATCAGCACATCGTTGTCGGTGGCGTACTGCATGGCGGCGTTGACCGTGCTGCTCCAGGTGTTCTCCATGCCGAGGCTCATCGTGATGATGTCGGCGCCTTGGTCGACGGCGTAGGTGATGCCGTTGGCGACGGCGCTCCAGGGGCCCGAGCACGAGCCGCTGTAGTTCTTCATGACCTTCACGGGCAGGATGGACACCTGCGCTGCGCCGGCGACCCCTTGGCCGTTGTTGGTGGTGGCTCCCACGGTGCCGGCCACATGGGTGCCGTGGCCGCAGTCGTCTTCGGGCGTCCCGTCATTGTTGACGAAGTCGTATCCGGGCAGGAGGTTGTTGAAGTCGGGGTGGTTGGCGTCGATGCCGGTGTCGAGCACGGCGACGATGACGCTGTTGGATCCGGTGGTGACATCCCAGGCGGCTTCTGCGTTGACACCGGGCGTGGGGCCCCAGCCCCATTGGTCGCTGAACTTGGGGTCGTTGGGGGTCATGAAGGCCTTGGCGGCGTCCACGCGGTCCTCCTCGACGTAGTCGAAGTTGGGTGAGTTGGCGGCGCGCACGGCGAACCCGTGGCGGTCCTGCGTCTGGATCGTGGCGAAGTGGGCCTTGTCGTTGACGGCGATGACGGTTCCGCCGGCGAGGTTGTCGCCGATTTCGGGGGCGTCGCCGCGGTAACCAACGGTGTACAGGGCGTCTTCAGTGGCGGGTGCGCCAGCCATGGTGGTGGGCGCCACGAGTGCGATTGCGAGCAGGACGAATCCTACCTTACGGTAGGCGGAAACAATGGTGGAAAACATGAGGCCTAGCTCTCCATGGGGGTGGGGGTGGTGTGGAGGCTGGGCAGGCTCAGGCCGTTGAAGGCCTGAAGGGCGCGGGTGCGCAGGGGCTGTCGGGGGTTGGCCGGGGCAAAGCCGGTCAGGCTGCTCCGGGTGAGGTTGACGCGGTTGTAACGAGGCATCAGGTATCCTTTGTACATCATTCACTTAACCCTTGTGCCGATTTGACTCGCAAATCGCCGTCGGGAGTCCCCAGAATAGCCTGGCAGCACCCAGGATGTGCCAGCACACACCAGCACGCCCCAGCCAATACCAGCCTCCATCGGGCCTCCATGGGACTTTTGGGAGTAATCCAACAGCGGGACTCGGCCATCTGCCAGGCCATCCACTCCTCATGACCTCTCAGGTGCGTCCGTTGCCGGGCGCGCAGCGTCGTGCCTGCGTTCAGCCCGCCGCAGGCCCGTCGCCTAACGTCTCAGCCGCTGGCGTCGGTGGTCTGCGGCTGCGCGCAAAGCCAACCCGCTTCTTTTTTCCCCTCGAACCGATCATGGCGAGCGTTGCGGTCCAGCCGCGACCCGGAGAGACGAGCATGACCGAAATTCCCCGCGGCAAACCCATCTCGCGCCGCCGCTTCCTGCGTGGTCTTGGTGCCGCCGGCCTCGGCCTCGCAGCCGCCCAAGTGGCGGATGCCACAGGCCTGCGCTACTTTGACACCAGCACCGACCCAGTCAGCCCCCTGGCGGGCTTCGACTACCCAACGGCCCTCGGTCTGCCCTTCGCCCACGGCGTCTCCAGCGGCGACCCCCTCGCCGATCGCGTCATCCTCTGGACGCGCATCACCCAGGTGAATCCAGCCGGCGCCATTGCCGTGGGGTGGCAGGTGGCCACGGACCCCGCCCTGCGCAACGTGGTGGCCACAGGCCTGGTCCAGACGAATGCCGAGCGCGACTGGACCGTCAAGGTCGATGCAGCCGGACTCGAGCCAGCAACCACGTACTACTACGCCTTCCATGCCCTGGGACAAACCTCCATCGTCGGTCGCACCCGCACCGCGCCATCCCCTGGCAGCAACGACCCGGTGCGGATGGCGGTCCTGTCCACCTACTGCCTGGCGGACCGAGGGGTGGGCCACGCCGGCCTGGCCCAGCGCGACGATCTGGACTTCGTGATTCACACCGGCGACCCGGTCTACGACCGGGATGGGGAGGTGCAGGAAGCACCCGTAGGCGAGCTCGACATCCGGCACTGCCAGAACCTCGACGAGGTGCGCCGGCGGCATGCCTTCCACCTGGCCGATCTCGCCGTATGCCGGGCGCGTCAACAGCACCCGTTTGTCGCCGTTTGGGATGGCCACGACGCCCGCCCCCCCGGCTCTGCAACCCTTGAGGATTGCCAGCAAGCCTTCTGGGAGTGGACGCCTGCGAGGCCCCCCCAGGCCGACGGCAGTGGCCGGCCCGTGCACCGGTTACACGCCCACGTCGATCCCGAGGACCCGGAACTGGCCTACCGACATATCCCCTACGGCGGCATGGCGGATCTCCTGCTTCTGGATGCTCGGGGGCCGCGGGAGGGCCATGCCAGTGGACCGCTGGGCTCCCGTCAGCAAGCCTGGCTTCAGGATGCCACGAAGGCGTCCAGCCAGGCCGGCACTGCGTGGCGCATCGTGGTCAACCAGGTGATGCTGGCGCCCCTGCACTTCCTGCCTCCGTCGCCGCACACCGGCGAAGCGTACGGTGTGACTTCTGCCCGTCCGGCCGGGCCCGTGTATGCAAGTACGGCCGACTGGGATGGCAGCCCCTCCCAGCGGGCGCAACTGCTGGATCATTGGCAGCGGCACGCTCCGGACACGATCGTCGTGACTGGCGATGCGCACGCCAACTGGATCGCCGAATTGAAGGCCCCGTCCGCACCCCGAGGCGCGGCTCCGGCTGCGATCGAGTTCGCGGCGGCGTGTGCACCGCGTGCCAGGTCGGCGCCTGTTGCCTCTGGGGCTGCCGTTGAGGCTGCCCTGCGGCGGGCCAACAGCCACCTGCGCTTGGTGGATTGCACGCATCATGGCTATGGCTTGGTGCACTTGAATCAGGGCGAGGCTGTGCTGGAGTTCTGGTGGCCCGGCGATGGTGGGCAGGCTCAGTTGGGTGCACAGGTGCGCGTTCCACGGGGGGCACAGCGGATTTTGCGGGTGCCTGAACCGAGCCCGTCGGTGGGTCGTACCGTTCCGGCTGCACCCACTGCGTGAGCCGCCGCAGACCGACATTGGCTTCTTCCAGCCGACAGGCTCGGTGGCTGCGGTGTCCGCAGGCGTCACCCAATTAGCCAATTCCCAGCAAATCTTAAATTGACTCATATAAACTAGGGGTGTGGTTGTTCGGTTGGAGCCATGGTCCACAATCAAACCATGGCAAATTGGCACGATGAACACAGACCTAGCCGGCACGGGGGGTCCGACATGAGCGCCGGCGACATCCCAGACCCCATCGACATCGCCCTACGAATACCGGCGGCATTCGGCCTCAAGCATCGGGGCGAACCAGCCCACCAAACCCTCCACGCCCGCATCACCCACCCCAACCTGCTCAAACCCCTTCAAACCGAGGGCATCCAATCCCCCAATCCCCAATGGGACTTTCGGGCACACGCAAGCTTCAGCCACCGCGCGCTCGAGCAACCCCTAGCCATCGAGGTCCGGGACGAGCACGGAGCCACGCTGGGCCGCGCCACGCTCGACCTCGCCGACCTGAAACGGAAACACCACCTCGATTCGCTGGTCACCCTGCGCGCAGGCAACCAGTCAGCGGGCATCATCCAAATCTACGCCATCAATCGCCACTTGAACGAAAACGCACCCGGCGTGCGCGTCGACGACCTGAACGCCTGGCGCCAACAGGTCGGCAACGACGTTGCCCGCCTTGGCTTCGTCGAAGCCTGGCGGCGGCACTGGCGCGAGATCATCTACGTCCACCACAGCGAGCACTTCGACGACGACGTGCTGGGCCGCACGCTGTACGACTGGGTGTGGCGCGACCCCACGCTGGGGGGCCACTTCAGGGGCCTTCCGGAGGACGAAGCCAACCAACTCATCGACTGGCTCGCCGACGCCGACGCTGGCCGGCTCATGCAAGACCCCCCGCGGGGAGCCCTCGACGAGATGCGAACATTGTTCCACCGCGAAGCAGAACCCTGCCCCGATATCCAGGAAGCCGACGGCAGCCCCGTCTATTGCCTGACACGAGAGGCGTTTCGCAAC
>JBFJVP010000208.1:0-5644 GCA_041624075.1 Thermoplasmatota archaeon
CGCAGCGAATGGATGGGCATCCCGCCCACCGGGCGCAAGGTCCGCATGGAGGGCCTCGCCATCGACAACATCAAGGACGGCCACATCACGCGCGAATACGTCGTTCAGGACATGATGGACTTCCTCGCCCAACTGGGGATCACCGACTTGACCGCAGTGCAAGGCTAGATCGCTGCAACCGACGAAGCATCGTCGCCCACCGCCGAAGTGCGGCCAGATGGCAGCGGCGCCGCCGCGTGGGCTTGGTAGCGCTTCAACCGGCCCTGAGCCGCGATGGTTACCAAACCCCCGTCAACCAGCCGAGACAGACGGTGCTGGGTCGTACTCCGGCTCCACCCCCACGACGACGCCTCCAGCAGGATGTCCTTCTGATACGCGGGTGGCCGATGCACGAGCCATGCATGCAGCCGCGCCAGAGGGGCCTCACGCAGCAGCACCACGCTGTTCCAGGAATCGTCGTGTTGCCCATTATTCTCGAAGTACCGCAGCGTCGACCGGTGAGCACGCTCGCAAATCAGTCCCGCCTGACACAGCACTTGGATGTGATGACGCGCAGTCCCCGACGGAATGCCCGTTTCCCGAACCACCTCTCGGAACGTGGCCCCAGGTGCCCGCTGGATGAAGTTGTACAAGCGCCGGCGATTGGGGTGAACCAAGAGCTTGGCCGGCCGGCGGCTGGTCAAAAGCCCCACAGCGAACTTGACTCCAATCAGGAGTCCTGCCAGCAAACCGGCACCAGCCACCGCTGCGGGCGCAGGCAACCACGGCAGGACCGCCTCGTCCAGCAAGACCAGATTGGCCCCGGTCACGACGCTTGCCCGAAGGGAATCCGGATCCTCTCCCATCTGCAAATCACGGAGGGCCACGGCCTCCCCGATGCGAATCGTCGGCAGATCCCCAGCCTCGCAGCCCAAACGAAGACAAGTCTGGTCATCCACGCCTGGGAGCCGCGCGCCGCCAGAGGCGTTGACCGATAATACCGAGCCACCAAGGACAACGCCATAAACCGAGCCAGTAAGCCAGGCCTCCCCGCCGGAGAGAAGGATCTGATTGTAGCTCAACGTTCGCACGTTGGCCGCAACGCTGCCAAAAGACTGATTCAGGTACTGGTGGGGGCCTCCACCGTGTGGACACGACGACGTGACGGGCTGCTCACAGGACACGCGGAAGTTAAAAAATTCTATTTCATGTAAACCTACTGCGCGAAGCACAACCGATGTTACAGAGTCTAGGCCGCCAAAACTGGCATAAACATCATCAGAACCTGAGCACTGGCCCCGCCGGAATAGATCCTGCACCCAGGCGGCCCGCTCGAGGAATGACCCTGGACATCGGTTGCTCGGGTAAGAGTCGATCAAGGCCCGGTTTGCGCCAACCTCCGCGAATAGATTGTCCGCCCTGACGAACAACCCGGCCGGTCCGAGGGGGTCAGCTTGCAAGGAGAATGGCTCCAGGGTCTCACCGGGCCCTGGTTCGTCATCAACCCGCCCGTCGCCATTGTACACGGGCGAGGCACTCAAGGCGTATCTCACATCCTCATACTGAATTGCTGTCGATTCGTGAATTGTGTCGACAGTCACGTGGCCGGTGGATTGCGATGAAAACAGCACAAAAACCCAGGTTCCATTGGAAGCGAAACCGGGCCCGTACAGTTGAGCTGGCCCCTGAAACCCGACGGCGGGGTCTGGGGTTGCCGCTACCGAAGCCAGCAGGACCAAGGCGACTAGAGCTAGAGCGGTCGCTCGCATAACAAATCCTCGTAGTAGGTGACGGAAACGTCGTATCGGTCCTCTGTTCCAGCGTCGCCGATGCCCGCGAAATGAGACCCGAGCGCAGCGTGGTACAATAGCCCCGGGGCTACAGTGCCCGTGACTGCCGGGCCACGGACATGGGGCGTTTCAATTCTGCCGCCGAACACGCCATGGGCAACTCCGCCGTCGGTGAACCAGTAAAAGCCCCACTGGAACCAAGCAGGATCAGAAGGCTCCTCGACCCACTGCCACGACAGCGTACTGATCGCATCTGGTTTTCCCCAACTGGCGGTGGCTTGTGTGAAACCGCGCGTTTCGCGTTGAATGGTGATAGGCGCCACCTCAATTGGAAGAGTCATGGTGGCCTGGAGATACGTCGCAGCAGCGGCGTCGTCCGTCCACACGCGCTGAATGAGCCACCAGTATTCATCGTCGGGGTCCGTGCAAAGCTCGGGCGGAGTTGCGCGCCCGTGCATTTCAAGCACAAGGCGCAATGGCCTCTCCAACTCGCCACCACCAAAGCGGTGGCAGTCCCACACCCAGTAGATAATATCGGCTAGGCCGAAGGTGTTGTTGAGCCTCCACTCATCGGGCACAAGAGCCGGATGGAGATCCTTGTGAATGTAGAGTCCTCCGGTCCAGGCAGCGCACTGGTCCAGGATGAATGCTGAAAGTCGCGGGGGCGTTTCGGGTGTAGCGGCAGGAGGTGGTGGGGTCTGAGGCGGCGGTGTGGTGGCGTTTGCCCCATGGCCGGAGGCGGAGGTCGGTTCCTCGGCCAGAGGTGCTTCACCGGTGGGCTGAACGCACCCGACTAGAACAACCAGAATGCAGCCTGAGATGGCCGCCGTGTACCTAGCAGCGGGCGTAGAGCGTGACACGTTGGTAGCCTCCTTGGGCTTGGAAACCATCTGCGGTATCGTAGGTAAATTCGGGACGATAGGCGGTCACTTCGACAACTGGGAACAAAAGGCGAACGATCCTAACCGGTAGGCCCACGGAATCGGGGCCATGCGACGAACTTTGACGAACGCAACGAGAAACCAAATCATGGAATGTTGCGTACGCTTGGAACCACAGGTCCTGGGCTTCCATGCATGCATCATGCAATTCCTGCGGTTCAGTGAAATGGGAGCAAAAGCCTGGGCCCGGAGGGGGTTCAGGCGGCAGAACCCCCTGTGCTGCGGCGTTTGGCAGCAAGCCCGACAGCAAAGCCAGCGTTGCAAGGAGTGGAAGTGCGCGGCGCATGGTCAGGCCAACCAACGCGGCTGACTGTATTAACCCATTAGAACATGTATCGGCATTAGCTAATTCGTGGGTTGGCCTAGATTGAAGTTCATTCCGGTCGGCGGCCGGCGCCCGACGCGATCACGAGGCACGTCAAGAGCCAACAGGTTGCTCGCAAAGTAGGTCCTCGTAATAGGTGACGGTTACGTCGTACTGTTGGTTCCAGGGGTCGCCGATGCCCACGAAGTGCTCGCCGAGTGCTTCATGGTACAGCAACCCTGGCGCAATCGTGCCGGTGACCTTGAAGGTCTTGAGGTTGGTTCCCTTCATGTTCATTGCCTGAAAATCGGCCCGCGCAACGCCGGCTTCAGTGAACCAATAGTAAGCCCACTGCCTCGTTGTAAGGCCAGATGGGTCGTCGCTCCATTCCCAGGCAAGGCTGGAGACTTGACCAGCCGGGCCCCACTGGGCCATGGTTTGCATGCCGTCCAGGGAATCACGTGAAATGGCAATCGGGGCGACTTCGATAGGGAAATCCAAGCGCGGTGACAAGTACGCGGCGGCTTGCTCGTCGTCAGTCCAAATGCGATTGATGAGCCACCAGTAATCGTCGCTCGGGTCTTCGCATGCTGCGGGGGGTTTGGCGCGCCCATGGGTTTCAACGATCCATCGCAGCGGTCGCTCAAGGTCGCCGGCATTGACGCGATGACAATCCCAGACCCAGTAGGCAATGTCGGCCAATCCAAACGTATTATTGATTCTCCATTCAGGCGGTACGGTGGCGGGGTGCAGCTCCTTGCGAATGTAGACGCCGGCGCTCCAGGTGTCACAGTCATCCATCACCCAGGCCTCCAACGGTTCAGGGCCAAGAACCGGGCCCTGTACTGGAGTTGCGGGGCTTGCCGCCCCGTTCTTGACCAGGGGCTCTTGAGGCGACTGGTCGGCACCGGTACTGACGGCAGGATCATGCGCCGGCTGGGCGCAACCGGCAAACAGGAGGGTGGCTACGGCAAACAGGGCTGCAAGAAGCCGGGCATTGGGGACTAGCAGAAACAAGATCCTAACCTCTGTGCGCAGCGAGAGCCTCGTTTTGGACCTGGTTCGTGATCGGGGTATGGGTGGCCATCACCACGCCTGGCCGAAGCCGCGCTGGCTGCCGGGTGCGGCAACCGGATGGGCCACGATGCCAGCAATGCGGGTATTTTGGGGGCGCCGCATGGTCAGGCCAACCAACGCTGCCGACGGTATTAACCCATTAGAACATGGATCGGCATTAGCTAATTCGTGGGTTGGCCTAGATGGAAACCCATTCCGGGCGAGGTGGTACGTCCACGCGCTGCTGCGCCGGGGCCCGGGGGCCCGGGGCGCGGCCTTGTAGCCACTCCAGCACGTTTTCTTCCTCGTACCCGAAGGGCGAGAGAAGGGTTTCGACGCTGCGGGCCAGAAGACGCAGGTAAGCGCCCGCGTGGTAGGTTTGCCCGCTGCCAAACCAGCCGTCGTCGCCGGCGAGTTCGACGGGAGTGACACGACTCGCCCAGGGGCCATCGGTGCGCGTGACGACGTACTTGACGTACTCGCCGGGGCGGCGCTCGGTGCCGCGGTCGCGGAGTTTGCGCAGAGCCGCCTTGGTGTTGGTGTTGGCCTGGTAGTCCTCCACGGCGCGCGTCGATTGCACCATGATGCCCAGTTCATGGGGGTCAACTCGGCGGGCCCTCAGGTCGTTGGCGGCATCCTTGGCGACTTGCAGGGCGCGGGGGATGCGCGCATGGAATCCGGCCGCGTCGTCTGCTTCGCACAGGACATCCAGCATGGCTTGTTGGACATCGAAGATCCAGGCTGGCGTGCTGTGCCGTTGCACCTCGATGCCGCGCACCTTGATGGTTCCGTCCTGGAACTTGCCGTAGTACCGGTTGGGTACGCCCACGTCGCTGGTGGTGGAGTGGGTTTTGCTGGGCAGGAAGACCACCCACTTGTAGACCCCCTCCAGGTCCATGGGTACGCCGACGGCGTTGGTGATGCGGCGGGCAACGCGCAGGGCATCGGCGCGGGTGACTCCCTTGCGCTGGAGGAAAGCGCAGTCGGTCATCGTGTGAACCATGGTGTAGCCGTCCTCCTGGGCGACTTCGCGGGCCCGGGTCATGCCGGCCCGGCCGAGGCACTGGATGGCTTGGTGCACTTCGGCGCACCCGAAGCGGGCGTTGCGGTAGCGGAAGTACCCGAAGCAGACGACGCCCAGGGCTTTGTGTTCGGATTTGATCGCCTTGGCTTTGGCGACGAGATCCGGGTTAACGTCCACACCGTACATGGGGCACGGGGAGACTTGACCTGTGGGTGGGGTCAGGTGGAGGTACGCGCAGGGGCTGGTGCGGCAATCCGGCTTGCATGGCTCCCACCCTCAGGCACCCATCCACGTGGGCTCGGCCCCCCGCCGGGCTCGGCTCCCGACGAACGCAACCCCCGATGGGCGCGGCGCTCCACAGGCCCAAAGCTCTGGATGCCGGCGTGGTCGCCTACAGGTCTTCACCCTTGGCCCTGCGGCTTCCTGCACCACCCTACACGAGGGGAGCTGGGCACCTTGGACCCGCGTGCCCACGCGGCCCGATGCACCTTCGCTTAAGCACGGCCCGCGCAAGCCATCACATGCCCCAGCCCGCCGGCTCAACCGTCAC
>JBFJVP010000209.1:0-5638 GCA_041624075.1 Thermoplasmatota archaeon
AGCCCCTGCCGGCGCGCCACGGCGAACACGCCGCCCGAACGCGCCACGAGCCCGTGCGCGAGATCGAAGGCATCGGCCCCGAGTACGAACGCCGCCTCAAGCGCCTGGGCATCAGCAACTTGGGCCAACTCAAGCAAGCCAACCCCGCAGCCACCGCCAAGGGCATCGGCGTGCACGCCCGGGAAGTGAAGGCATGGCAGTCAATGGCCGACTTGATGGAAATCAACGGAGTTGGCAAACAATTCAGCGAATTGCTCGTGCGCTCCGGCTTCAAGTCAGTCGACGAAGTTGCCGCCACCGGACCCGCCAAGATCTTGGCAGCCGCCCAGGAAACCGAACTCCACACCCAGACGGGAACGCTGCGCCAGGCCCGCATTCAAGGCGGATCGCTGAGCCAGGAACGCGTCACGCGGTGGATCGAGGAAGCCAACCGCATCGTGTAGAACTACCCCGTGGCATCATCCCACCGCGAAGCGGCGAGGCGATCGACATACTGCTTGATGATGATCGACTCGCCCCGCCGCAACAACTCGGAAACCGCGCCGACACTGATGCCAACGTGACTGGCCAATTCGCGGAGGTTGATGCCATGGGGCGTTTCATAATAGCCCAGGGCAACGGCCAGGGACAAGACCTCCAGTTGCCGCGGCGTGAGATGGATGTCGTGCCCCGAATGAGTGGGGCGATGCCGCACCCGTCCCGGCAACGATGGCATTCCAGCCATCAACCGATCCAGGTGCTCCGGCGAGTCCTGGACAAACAGCGACGCGGAGCCCTCCGGCGTCAACTCGAGAAACCGCACGTCCACCTCGGACAACATCCAATTCCACCTCGCAGGAAGTTGCCGGAAATGAGCACGCAAAACCCGCGGTGACAAGCCCGGCGCGATGCTAACGGCCGAGGGACCAAACGGCTCCAGCCACCGGGCAACCCTTGTGGGCAGGCCCGGCGCCGTCAAAGCAACCAACACCCAAGCGCTGCCTGCGGGAACGAACTTCAACTGGACGTTACACGGGGGCGGCGTGAAGCCAGCCCAGCCGCAAGGCAAATCGACGCGACGAGCACCCACGGCCCGACGCGAAGCATCAGGAGCGGGCGAGCCGGACTTGGTCATGCCTGGTTCCACCTGGCAGAACACAGAGTTAACCCCAAGGCCACTTGGGGTTGCTGCTAACGGCCCTAGCCCAAGAACCACAAAGTCCCAAAGGACACGGTCACGCTTGCAGCCGCCGGCCCGCCAACACTGCAGCCGCCGCCGTCAACCCCGTTGCCAACAACGCCACCCACCAGCCCAGACCCGGCAGCGCTGTTTCCGTGAAATGCTGGGACGTATCATTGACCAATTCATACGTCCGGCCGCCCCAAAACGCCGGCACTTCCGCCGGCCACCACAGCACAGACACCAGCGCCGCGGCACCAAAACCAAAGGCAGCCCACAAATCACGCCGCCACAAATGTGGCTCATGGTGCCAACTCTTGGCAGCCACGCGAATGAACAGAATCAACGTGCCCAGCGCCACCAGAACCCCCGTGACGATCGGAGCCTGGTTGTGGGCAACCTCGTGCCCCGAACCAAACAAACGCACGCCCACCTCTTCGTAGCGAAAACCAGTTGCATCTTCCCAGCGCACCGTCCACCAAGCGAGCCAGATGCTGGTGATGAACAGAAACAGGGCAACCGGAGCCAAAGACGAATCCAGACCCGGCTCCTCTTCCCGTTGCTCGACGGCTGCGCCGACCTCGTCCATTGCGCGGCGCACCCCGACCGGGCCCATGAGCGTGTGGGTTGGCCCCCGGCAAGCCTGAAAAGCGGCACCCACTGGAACCATCCGGAGGCACCATGCAAACCGTGCAACAGGCGCCCGACCACCACTGGGCACAACACCTGGAAGAAGCACGACGCGTGCTGTCACTCCCCGTGCAAGCAAGCGGCCTCCGCTGGCACCCGTTTGGAGTCTACGTCGCCCCCCTCGCCCGCCGACGCATCGACGGCCACGACCGCGTTCGCCGCCTCCACGTCTGGCACCCCGAAGCCAAACCCGTCGGGCCTGCAAGCCCCTACGGGGTCCACACCCACACCGAGACCGCCTTCAGCCATGTCATCGCCGGCGCCCTAGACCACCACCTCTACGGCTTCCAGACGGACCAAGGCCCCTGGATTGAAACCCCGCTCGGGGGAACCCCGCGTCCCGCCGCCCTCCTTTGGCACTCGCAAGCCACCACGACAGCAGGCACGACCCATACGCTGCCGGCCCACCAGCCCCACAGCGTCAGCAAGCCACCAGGGCCGCCAGGTTTTGCCATCAGCCTCTTTGAACAGATCGATGGCCCAAAAGAGGCCCCGTTCACAACCTGGCAACGCACCGACACCCCACCGGAGCCCCTCGTGCGAACACCGCCCGTTGATGTCCGCATCGTGCAAGCCCAAGCGCTCGCCATCCTCGAAAACCACGTGCCCGCCAATCGCGCCAGGGCTGCGACACAAGCCTAACACCGGGCACCCGAAACGCCGCCCGGCACGCCAGCAGGACCTCAGCACGGCCGCAGTCCAGCCCCCGCAGATCGGAGCCAGACCCCGGCGCAACGCAAGCGCCGCGCCGGAGCCGTGCCAACGACCCGAGTCGACTAGCGGACCTTGTAGTAGGTCGCGTTTAGCTTCGACTCGTACTTCGGGCGGTGACGCTTGATGGCCCAGTAGACCAAGAACGTCGGCAACAGCGTCTGCCATAGCGAAACGATGCCCAACAAATTGATCAACTCACTTGGTGACGGCGTGAAGCCTGAAGCAAGAAGCCAGTGCAGCACACCCTTGAGCGGCTGCACCTCGTAGGCAAAGATCACATCGGCAATACCAACGATGGAGAGCCACCAAATCAAGGCGATCCCGAGAACCCCCATCGATACATTGAGTGGACTCTCAATCGGCCGTCTAGCCTTGCCTTTGCCTAAGAAGGGCACGAGCATGATCGCCACGAAGGCCACGTTCACCAGGATGGTGCCGAGGAACTTCGTGTCGATGAGCGGGTCGGGGCCAAAGGGAAGCGGATTGCCAATGGGCCACTTCGCCAGGAAGATCGGACCCAGGCTCCACAGCAAGTACCAGTCCGGCTTGACGAACGTCGGCGGCTTGGTCATGTCGTAGGCCGGGTGAAGCGGCGGCGGAACCACACTGATGAGCATGAAGATCGCACCCATCATGAACGAAATGATGGCGCCATCCCGAATCAGCTCGTGCGAGATGGGGATGCCCTCCACAGCCTTCTGCTTCTTCGGGGGGCCCCGCTCCTGCTCCAGCTTGTCCTTGGCTTCAACGTAGAGGTTTGTGAGTTCGCTAAGCTTCATTCATGCACCTCCATCAGTGGGGCTCCGCCATGCCTTGCAGCCACACGATAAACATGTGGAGAACCATGAGTCCAAACAGGACGAAAGGCAACACCCACACGTGAATCACGTACATGCGTGGAATCAGTCCAGCATTGATATCCGTCCCAGAAAACATCAGCTTCGCGAGGGCCTCGCCCAAGCCAGGAATCGACCCGAACATATTCTGCCCGATGGTCGCAGCCGCAATCGCCAATTGATCCGCCGGCAGCAAGTAGCCGCTGTAAGCGAAGAAGAACGTGATACCAATCAGGGCGACGCCGAGAACCCAGTTGAGCTCACGGGGCTTCTTGTAGGCGCCCACGAAGTACACGCGCATCATGTGCAGGAAAACACACGCCACCATCAGGTGAGCACCCCAGTGATGCACGCCACGTAACACGTAGCCAAGCGTCACTTCCTCCATGATGAATTGCACCGAATTACGGGCATGGAATTCCTCCTGGGGCACGTAGTTGGGGATGTAGTAGAGCGCCAGCAAGACGCCGCTGATGGTGAGGATAATGAACGAGACGAAAGCAAGCCCACCCAGACAATACAACGGGTACCAATACCAGATCGTACGCAGCTTGTAGCGCTCCGAGTGGCTGCGGGGCAACTGTCGGTTGATGCTGAGCGTCGCCTGGCGTGCCGCGTCGATGTGGTTCCGGATGCGGATCGAATCATCCAGGTATGCCAGCGTCATCAGGTAGAGACGCGCCAGGAAGCCCAGTTTCTTCTCCTTGGCAAGCTCCTCGTAGGCTCGCTTACCCTGCTTATGAACGCGCTCGGTCATGCCAATGCCTCCGCTTGTGAGCCCAACTCGTACGGGGCACCGCTGCCTTCCAGGTCAGCTTGCCTCGGCCCATCCTGAATGATCTTGTTGAATCCTACGACGGCGTTGGCAACCGTGCTGCCATCCTCCATTGTGGCCGCCTCGACCTTGGCCTGGATCACGTTCAAGGGCGACGGCGGCGGCGTCCCGGGAACGTTGAGTGCCAAGTCGTAGATGTCGTACTGGCCCTGATGGCACGGGCAAAGGATACGGCCATCGTTGACGCCATCCTCGTTGTAATCCGGGATATCCGCCGATCCGCCCAGGCCGCCGTTCCAGCCAACCGTGCAGCCAAGGTGCTTGCACTTGCCGTCGTAGACCAGGATGGCGTTGTCGGGCTCGGTCGGGTGCTGGACGGCGTGCTGCGCCGTGTTGTACCCGCGCTTGGCTGCAGAAGCTTCCAAGACCGACTTCTTGACCTTGTAAACCACGGCCGGAAGGAATGCCCACTCGGCCGTGACCACCACCGGCGCATCGCCGGCCAAGTCATCGATCGTGATGGGGATCTTTGCATTGGTCGCCGGGTCACGGCGAATGACGGGACCAGCACCTGCGCCGCCGAGGGCGTCAGGCGCCACGGCAGGAAGCAACTGGGCCAGACCCCCCGGGATCAGGGCGCCTGCCACGGCCAACTGGACGTTGCGCCGAATGAACGAGCGGCGGCTGAGCAGGGATTCAGGCTTTGGTGGAATGTCAGTCATGCAGTTGCACCCCCTCGTCCTCCCACTTGCGGAAGCGCCGCTTGGCGACCGTCACGTGGTCCATGAAGTAGCGCTGGTAGAGCAGCGTGATCGTTCCCAGGCAGAAGAACACCCCAGCCAGCCACAGCGCAATGATCGATTGCTCGTTGCTCACGATGGTGCCAAGGGGCGCCGCGTCGATGGCGGGATCGTGGTCAGCGGCGTTGTTGGCCCCGTTACCCAGGGCTATGAAGACCAGGACCATGAGTACCAGCTCAATGGCCGTCAAGGCCACAATGGCCAAACCGATGACCGCCGGCCGCTGCGGCTCCGAACTTCGAATAACGGTGCCCGGGACCTTGTTCGTAGGAATCTCAAGACCCATGACGCATCACTTCTGGTCCTTGTGGTCCGTGTTGTGAGGGCTGCTGTAGCGCATGTACACGTAGGCGAACGCCATGATGAACACCATGCCAGCCAGGCCAATGAGGCCAATCCAGTACTGCTGGAGGCTGACGCCAAAGTGAACTTCGTGTTCCTCGGCTGCAGCGCCGGGCAGCGCGCCGGTTTCATCCTTGAGGAAGAAACCCAGGTTGTACACGTCGTCAGCCGGATCAGGGGCGGCACTGCCGTCCACATCGTTAACCCATAGGTCGAAGATGACTACACCCTCGGCCGGCGCGGTCCACAGGACAGTCCAGGCGACGGCCCCTGCATTGACGTGGGCGGCCTCGGTACCATCGCCACTGACTTGCGACGAGCC
>JBFJVP010000210.1:0-5622 GCA_041624075.1 Thermoplasmatota archaeon
GCGGAAGAGGCGCCGGAAGTCGCGGTGGAGGATGTCGCACACCATGCCGACGTCGCTGTCGGCCTTGACGATCAGGGGCTCCTCCAGGTCGGCTTCCTCCCCGCGGGGCTTGAGGAAGA
Source organism: Thermoplasmatota archaeon (assembly GCA_041624075.1). Taxonomy (GTDB): domain Archaea; phylum Thermoplasmatota; class E2; order JACPAO01; family JAHFTW01; genus JBFJVP01. The sequence continues at coordinate 120 of JBFJVP010000210.1, forward strand.
CCTGCATGAAGTCCAAGGCCTCGTAGATGAAGTCCTTCGCCTGCTCGGCGCCCAGGCCCTTGTTGGCCACCATGGGAATGGCGGGGAAGCCCTGGTCCTTGAGCCAGCGCGCCAATTCCATGTAGGCTTCTTCGCCCACCAGGTCCACCTTGTTGACGACGGTGACGGCGGGGATGTACACCCGGTTGCCGGCCAAGTGGTCCACGAGGTCGTCGGCGGTGATGTCGTCGCGGATGACCACGTCGGCGTTGTTGATGCGGAACTCGCGGATGATGGACTCGATCTGGTCGTCGGACAGGTGGCTTTGCTTGCTCACCGTGTGGATGTTGATGCCGCCCCGGTCCCGGTAGTAGAGGTTGATGTCCTTGGGGCGCCGGTTGATGCGAATGGCGGATTGCTCCAGTTCGCGGATGATGACGGGCAGGTGCTTCTTGGCCTGCTTGGCGTCCAGGGTCAGCAGAATGAGGTCCGAGTTGCGTGCCGCCGCGATGACTTCCTTGCCGCGGCCCTTGTTCAGGCTGGCGCCCGCGATGATGCCGGGCATGTCCAGGATCTGGATGTCGGCGAAGCGGTGATGCAGCATGCCGGGGATCACCGTCAGCGTCGTGAAGGCGTACGCGCCCTGCTCCGACTCCTTGCCCGTCAGCACGCTGAGGATGGTGGACTTACCCACGCTCGGCAGACCGATGAGGCCCACGGTGGCGTTGCCGCTCTTCTTGACGGCGTAGCTGACGCCCCCGCCGCCGCCTGCTGCGGCCTGCTTTTCCTGCTCACGCTTGAGGGCGGCGATCTTGGCCTTGAGTTTCCCGATGTGGAACTCGGTGGCCTTGTTCTTCTGCGTCTTGAGGATCTCCGCCTCAAGCTCCTTGATCTGCTCGGCGATCGTGGCCAAAGGGTCCTCGGTCGGCTGTGACTCGGAGGTCCTATTTGAGCGGTGGGGGCGTTGGTGCGCTGGTCCCGGGGGTTTGGAGGGCCTCGGCGACGCAACCCCCACAGCGCCGACCAACACGGCGGGCCGCGCAACCCCAGGCATGGCTGCCCCTACCCTGGACACGGTCGGGTGATGCCGCATCCATGCCGCGTCCGAGCCGCTAGGGTCGCCAAGACGCCGGCAGGAACACCACCATCGCCGCGAAGATCTCCAGCCGACCGACCCACATTTCCAGCGCCAGCAGCACCTTGCCGAACGTGGTGACTCCGGCGTAGTTGGACGTCGGCCCCACCACGCCGAAGCCCGGGCCCATGTTGCTGAGCGCCGAGACGCTGGCTCCCAGGGCATCCACCATGTCCCCGAAGCCGGGATCGGCGATCATGAGAAGCATGGCGCCCGTGATCCAGATCGCGACAAACGACAACAGGAACGCAACCATCGTCAGGATCGTCGTGTGCTCAATCGTGCGGTTTCCAAGCTTAACTGGAATCACGCCGCGCGGGTGAAGCGTTCGGCGCATCTGCCGGCGCACGATTTTCACCATCAACAACACGCGAATGTGCTTGATGCCGCCTCCAGTACTACCTGCCGTTGCACCTGCCGCCATCAGAAACAGCAACAGCATTTTGGTGGCGCCGGGCCACAAATCGTAATTCGCAGTCGTGAACCCGGTACTCGTGATCAGGCTCGCCGCCGTGAATACAGCGTCGCGAAAACCACTGCCCATCGAATGGCCAGCACGCACGAGCAAACCGGTCGCCAGCAACGTCACCACAGCAAAGCTCCCGAGAAAAAGGGGCCACTCGGGGTCCTGCAGGAGGATTCTAGGCCGACCCCGCAGGGCGTAGAAATGCAGGGTGTAATTCATGCCGGAAATCAACATGAACACGATTAGAACGGATTCCAGCAATCCATCGTGGAAGTAGGAAATGCTATCGGCGTGCGCTCCAAAGCCGCCCGTAGAAATGGTTGTGAAGGTCAGAATCAAGGCTTCGTAAACGGTTTGCTTGAAGCCGAAATGATGTCGTGACAGGACTCCGACCAGAATCACGAAAAGCAAGGCTGCAAGGGAGGCATAAATGGTCCAAAGAAGGCGCGCCGTCTGGGCGATGCGCGGCGTGATGCGCTGCACGCTCGGGCCGGGCGCCTCGGCGCGTAGCAATTGGGTTGCTTGGGTGAGTCGCGCCAGCAATGCCACTGAAAGGACAATAATGCCCATTCCCCCGATGAATTGCAGGAGCGCCCGCCAAATCATCAATGATTTTGGCACGGCCTCCAATTCGCCATCGATGACGCTGGCGCCCGTGGTGGTTAGTCCGCTCATGCTTTCGAAGAAGGCGTCGACGGGGTCGCTCAGCACGCCAAGCATCATGAACGGAAGCATCGACACCAGGCACAACACAAGCCACCCCACACCGACGGTCAAGAACGCCTCCTGATCCCGTAGTTGCGCTGTCCCCTCGCGCCCGGATATTTTGACCATCAACCATGCGGCCACCTGGGCCATGACAAAGCAAGCGGCGAAGACCAACATTGCTTCAGGCACTCGGGCGGCGCCAATGCGGACAGTAGCTTCGTCATAGAGGACGGCGAAGAAAGCCGGAACCAAGAACGCGAATCCAAATAGTCGCAGCACCGCACCCACGGCGGCCGTCACGCGCAAGAAACGGCGGCCCGCGCCGCGGTTTCGAAGCCTGGGCGAATTCCAGGTTTGGCGGGGCTTTTTCTCTGGTTCCCAGGAGGAAGTTCGATTCGGGCGGGTCACGCCGTGACCTCCGTCACAAGCCCTGCTTGTAGCCGCACGTACTTGAGCCAGCAGTCATGTTTTCATGCGTGAAACAAGGCTTTGGCTGTTTGTGTTAGGAGTGAATTCAAGCGGACGCGGTGGCCCGTGGTGGCGAAGGGACTATTGCCACCGCGCCTGTGCGGGGGTTTGAAACCCTTGCAGGTCGACGAGGAGCATGTGCGCGCCGCCCTGCAGGATGCGGGTGCCGCGCAAGTGCTGCAATTCTGCATCGCGCAGGCCCGATCGGCCAAGGAAATCAGTGGCTCGACAGGAATTCCGGTTGTCACCGTGTACCGCCATGTCAAGCGGCTGGCTGGCCAGGGCTTGCTGGTCGTGGAACGGAGCGCGCTGGCGTCGACGGGAAAACCCTACGATCTCTACCGTTGTCCGCTGGCCTCCGCTGGCCTGGCAATCACGGCGGACGGCTTGAGGGTGTTTTGGAAGGCCCAGCGTGGCATGAGTGACCGCTTGCACGGGTTGTGGAAACAAATGGAGCAGCGCAAATGACTTCGGATCTCATCGCACTGGCCCTGCTGCGGGGTGCAACGGTCGTCGCCGGCAGCATTTTTGTATTCTACACAGCGCAGGCGTACCGCAAGCATCGCAGTCGGTCGTTGCTCGTTTTGGGGATTGCCATTTCGCTGATGGTGGTGGCCGTGGTGGCGGAAGGCATTGCCTTCTTCCTTTTCGACGCGAGTCTCGGGTGGGCTGAGACAGTGGAGGCGGCCATCACGTTGGTGGCTTTTCTTGTGCTGTTGTGGTCGGTTCGCCAGCACCAGGATTAGCGCGGCCTGTGGTCTGGCTTTGGCTGGAGCACGGTGTCTTGTGGGGCAGACAGGGCGTCGGTGCCTAGGCGTGCGGGGCACCGACGTCTCGACGGCGTCTCGGCGGCTGTGGGGGCCTCGCCTAGGAGGGGCGGTTGCTCTTTTCTCGATCCCCGGGAGCCTGTGTTTGAGAATCCTAAGAGGTCTTGTCACCAGGATGGCGGGCTCCGCTTCAAGGAGTGGGTCGCTTGCATGAATTGTGGTTTCCATGGCCAGTCCCTGACCCTGGGTGCTGCGTCACCACCACGGGCTGCACAGCCCGCTACTCCAGTGAGATGAAGTCGGCGCTCTGGCCCCAGACGTTGCGTCCCTGGCAGTCCACGTTGCCATTGGAGAGCAGGATGCATGTGCTGTAGAGGCCCGCCGTGACGGCTCGCGCGTCGCCGCCCGTGTAGTCGTCTGCGGCGCCGAAGCGGGGATCGCCCCAGCAGTCCACGTTGCCCGAGGTCAACAAGGCGCACGAGTGGAAATCGCCAGCGGCCACTGCGATGGCGTCGCCGCCCGTGTAGTCGGCGTCCTGGCCGAACCGGCTGCTGCCGAAGCAGTGCACGTTGCCATTGGCTTGCAGGATGCAGGTGTGCTGGCCTCCGGCGGCCACGGCCACGGCGTCGGTTGCCGCGTACCCGGCGCTTTGGCCGTCACTGTTGTCGCCTTGGCACACCACGTCGCCCGCTGCGCGCAGGAAGCACGTGTGCTGGTTGCCGGCGCTGACGGCGGTGGCGTCCGCGCCCAAGTAGTCCGCCGATTGGCCCAGGATGTTGGCGCCGTAACAGTGGACGTTGCCGCTGGTCACCAGCACGCAGGTGGTCTGTTCGCCTGCGCTGATGGCCACGGCGTCGCCGCCATTGTAGTCGATGCGTTGGCCGTAGAGGTCGTTGCCGTAGCAGTGCACGTTGCCAGTGGCGAGGAGCACGCACGTGCTTGACACTCCGGGGTCGGCTGCGATGACATCGCCGCCAATGTAGTCCTCGGCGCGGCCTTGGCGGTTGTGGCCGTAGCAGTCGGCGTTGCCTGTGGTCAGGACGACGCAGGTGTGGTGGCGCCCGGTGCTGACGGCCGTGGCGTCGTACATGGAGATGCACACCTGGTTGGAATCCGTGGGCAGGGTTGGCGGTCCGGGTGGCTGGGGGATGTCCTCGTCGATGAAACAAAACGAGCCCGTTTCAGGTCCCGCGACCGTCGGTGGCGGAAGAGTCAACACCAGAGCCAAGGCCAGAATAACGCCAATACCTGCACGCCAAACCATGAGATTACCACCAAGGCCCGGGGGGGATTGGGCACCCGCCCGCGTCGGCCCGGCCCGAGAAGTGCATGGCGCCTCAAGAGCTTTGCATGGCCGCCGGGCGCGCGCGGCGGACCCAACGGCCCCCACATCGGTACCACAAACATGAAACGTGGTCGGGAAAGCGTGAACCCATGCGCGCAAGCCCCGCACTCCTGTTGCTGACGCTGGCCCTGGCTGGCTGTATCAGCGATGAACCTGCATCCGACGCCTTGGGGACTCCCCTGGACGCCGAGGCCGCCCGGGCCGCTGAACTGGCAAAATTCCTGAAGGACCACCCGACGTTCTGCGACTCGGAGACGGACTGCGACTACTGGGACGACAACTACCACCAGTACGTCGTGTACGACCTGGACACCACGGTCATCGACGTCGTGATCGTGCCCCCCGCAGGCGGCGATGGTACCGACCAGTTGGCGGCCAGCCGGCAAGCGGTCCAGGCTTGGAGCGACGGCATCGAGGCCCTGGGCGCCTCCTGGTTCGTGGACAACTTCACCATGAACGTGTACGCGGTGGGCGTCGACATCCCCAGCATCGACGCCATCGCTGACCCCGAGATCATCGTGCTCTCCACGAGCGCTGAGATGCTGGTGGGCATCGGCCTGGAGCCCCAGCAGATCGCCTGCCAGCTCATCGGCCAGCAGACTATCAAGGACTTTGGCGGCCACCGGCACGGCGCC
>JBFJVP010000211.1:0-5605 GCA_041624075.1 Thermoplasmatota archaeon
CTCGTGGCCCATGCTCGCCTCGTACTTGCCAGGCTGGGGTGCATGGGGAATTCCGGCAGGGTGGAAACTGATCGAAGCCGGCCCAACACCCTTGCGGCTCGTGAAATTCCCCTCAACATACCACAGAATTTCATCACAATCAAACGAACTGTGTGGGTACGGGCATGGAATGGCATCCTTGTGATAATCCACTTTGCGGGGAACAAAGGAACACACAACAAATTCGCCGTGGCCACCCAAAAACGTGGTGTGAATCGGCGGCGGCAAGTGGACCGTGCTGGTCTTGGGCTGGTAGTCGTGGATGTTGAACGCCACGGGGTACATGGTGCCGTCCCAGCCCACCACGTCAAACGGGTGGTGGGGCAGCAGCCGCTCCGACCACTCGTCGTAGCGCTTGTGCAACACCGGCACGCCCACGATGCCCTCCCATTCGCCCCAATCCGAGCCGGGGGCGTCGCTGAGCTCCTCGGGGCGTCCGAAGTCCCGGTGACAGTACGGGGCATCCATCTTCTGTTGCCCCACAGGGTTGCGGAAATTCTTCGGCACCACCAGACCCGCACGGCACTCCATGATCATCACATGCACCGGACCCGGCTCGAAAACGACGCGGTGAATGAGCCCCTTGGGGATCCACACGTAGTCATGGCGACTCATCACAAGGCTGCCCAACTCCGAGTCCAGGCGGCCATGACCCTCATGCAAGAACAGCAGCAAATCACCGTCTGAATTCTGCACCAGGCCCGAGTCGGCGACCGTCGGCTCAGCGGTTGCAACGCGAACGTCCTCGTTGCCGATGAGCCACCGGGCACTCTCCCACAGGCGGCCCGCAGCCGCGAGCTTGGGCGTAGGCAGGTGGCGGCGCCGCAACTCTCGGCCCGCCTGGCGAACGCCTTCGAACGTGTCCAGGTCCGGGCGCGGCTCGCGGGCCAGTTCCTCCGCCGGATTGTGCGCCCGGTAAGCAATCGAGTACTCCGCCTCAAAACCGGCGCGCGTCAGGCAATGCTCATAGAACACCGGCGCCCCGTCGGTGACCTCGTCGTCCTTTCGGTAGAGGGCGATGTGGTGCTTGGCTGGCATACGCCCGAGGCGGTGGTAGTCGATCATCCTGATGCCCGGCAGTCAGCCTCCTCAAAAGCGGTTTTCGGCGCCCCCACCCCACCCCCTTTTGGCAGCCCGAACCCATGCGTGTGTGTGACCATTGACGACCTTGACCTGCTCTCCCAGTTCCTCGACGCCGCGCCGGACGCGATGGTCGTGGTTGACCAGGAGGGCATCATTCGTCTGAGCAACGCCCAGGCAGCCCAGCTCTTCCAAACCGACCTGGCAGGGTTGCGAGTGGATCAACTGGTACCCAAGGATGTCCGAATGCGACACGCCACTCACCGGGCAGACTACGAGTCGGCGCCGCGAGCCCGCCCCATGGGTGAGGGTATGTCACTGGAGGCACTGCGGGGAAACGGCACGCGCATCCCCGTTGCCATCAGCCTCAGCCCCATCACGGCGGGCGGTGAGCGCTTCACGGTGGCGGCAGTACGGGACATGACCCAGCAGCGAGAGCAAGAACAGCAACTGCGCGAAAGCCTGGCACAGAAGGAAGTTCTGCTGAAGGAAGTGCACCACCGGGTCAAGAACAACCTTCAGATCATCATCAGCCTGCTGCGTTTGCAGACCCGGTCATCCCCCCACCTCAAGGAGGAACTGGATGAAGCCCAGGCGCGGGTTCGCACCATGGCCCTCGTCCATGAAAGGCTCTACCAGGCCTCCGAGGCAGGAGCTGTCGATGTCGCCGAGTACCTGAGGGCGCTCGTGCAGGATCTGCGTCGGGGCCTGGGAGGCGTCCTGGCCATCGATCTTGACGTGCAACGGCACGCCATCGACCCCGACACCGCCATCACCTTGGGCCTGATCATCAATGAATTGGTCTCCAACGCGGCAAAACACGCAGTGGCCCCGGATGCAACGATGCGCCTCGAGGTTGACACTCGCGGCGGCGTACAAGTGGTGGCGCAGGACAACGGGCCAGGAATGCCCGAGGATTCCGAAGACGCCCCCAAGGGCATCGGCGTCCGACTCGTTGAGCAGTTGGCCGAGCAACTGGGATGCAGCGCGGCTTGGACGACCGATGCCGGCACGCGGGTTGAAATACGGTAGCCCTCGCGGGGCCGCCTTGGCCTAGTCTTGCCTGTGTGCCACGTTTAGTTGGCCGGCGCACCACCGGCTACCGCCGGCGCACCTTCAGCCGGATCCGCATGTGCCTCGCCTGCATCCACGGCGGGCTCCGGCGAGACCTCGGCCCCCTCGGCGGCCACCACAGCACCAGCTGCGGTTGCGGGCGCCAGAGTCGCGGTCAGTCGGGACAGCAGCCGACCATCGTAGACCAGGCTTGACCGGATGGGGCCTTCCGCATCCTGGGCGGGCGCGGACAGGCAGATGAGGTCGCCGGTGCGCAGGGGTTGCTTCGCGTGAGCCTCTCGCATGACGCCACCCCAATCCAGGAGCGCCTTGGCCGGGCGGATTCGGCTCAGGTCGTCCACGAACGCGCTGAACGTCAGGAGGCGCATGTCGGCCGCCTCCCCCATGTCGGCCAGCCATGGCCCCAGGCAAAGCGTCGTGCCAACCGCGTGAAACGTCGTGTAGCCGGCGATGTGGTTCTCCCACTTCTGGCCCACGCGGTCCACGTCGCGCGCCACCACAGCTGCCACACCCGTGAACCACGGCCCGCCGGGCAACTCGGCATCCGCTCCCACGACACTGGTGGGTTCCCAGTCACCGCTAGCGCCACCGGCAAGCACCACGCGGCGCGGCTCCACGGGAGCTGCCATGTCAACGCGGTCCTGGCGGCGCAAGTGGTGGCTCGGGGGACGGCCCCGCACCAGCTTGGCCAGGCGTTCGCGCAGTTCTTCATCGGTGGCAAACGCCAGCACGTCCGGGTCGTCGGTGACGGCGCGCAGATCCAGCGCATAGTCATCGTAGGCAACACAGGGGCGCGGCTGGTCGTCGAGGAAGCGTCCAAAGCGCATGGCTGGGTGGCCCGGAGGCGTGTTTGCATGTAAGCCGTGCGGACGCCGCAAGCCTCACGGGGGGTGCTGATTCGCCGGGCAGGTCCTAGGGGCCCCGCCGCTGGCGCGTCGGCAATCTTTTTTTGCCTGCCTCGTGGAAGGGGCTGGTGGCTCATTGGGCTGAGGATTTGCTGGGGTTGTTCAACACCCGCGAGGGGCTTCGCAGGGCCGTGTTTGCATGGCTAACCGTGTTCGCCTTGTGGGGTGGCCTCCTCTGGGGCGCCACCGCCCTGGGCGCATTTGAATGCGGCGAGGTGTCGCGCCATTCTTGCGGCAAGGGCCTTGTGCTGTTTGCGCTGAGCATTGTACATTTCGTCCCAGTTATGATCTTGGGTGCTGCAATTAAGTGGCGCCTTTGTGATGATTTTCTTCGGGCCTTGGGAGGCTTATGGGCTCGCGCCCGCAATCGCCTCAAGTCGCGCCATGACGGTTCCGCGGCACGTCAGGGCGCACCGAAGCGGCCCTGACACGTCTTCGGGCGGGCCGGCGACGGCGACAATGTCACCTGCACGCAGCGTTCGCTTGGCGTGCGCTTCGCTGAGTGCCGTAGTCCAATCGATTCCCGCCTTATGCTGACGCACGCGGACCTCGTCATCCACAAAGGCGCTAAAGCCCACGTCCGCAGGGTCGAGAATCTCATGATTTCCCACGATCCACGGTCCAACGCAGACTTCTTGGCCGGCTAAGTGGAACGGCACGAAGCCGATCAGGTGCTGATTCCAGTCGTCGCCAACCTCGCGGACGCGGTGGCGGATGACGGCGCCGACACCCGCACGCCACGGCCCGGCAGGCAAGTTGCCGCCTGGGGCAACGACGCGGTTAATCGAAACATCGTGAGCTTGTTCGCCCATGATCGCCACGCGGCCGGGGTCGACTGGAGCCAGAAACCTGACCTCCTCGGGCTTCAGGACCGTGCCCACGGGCGGCTCGATGTGGCCGGTGGCAAGGAACCGGAGGCTTAACTCGGGATCAGCGGCCAGCCGGATCAGTGGCTCGTCCAGCCCAGGGTCTATGGCGCGGACATCCAGCAGGATGGAACCTGCGGGCAGGATTCCCGGACGCGGCCCGTCGGGGGCCTCGAAAGTACAGTAACGCATGGCACCGGCCGCTCCTGCTACCACAGCGGCGTTCTTGAGTCCACGCGTTCGACCCCATCCGGGGCGCCCACATTGAGGCCAACGTGCCCACTGGCCTCGGCGGGTCTGGTGCGCAGGTGACGAAGCAGCCTTGGACGCCTGGCCGGCGACGCCCACGCAAAATAGCCCCAAGTGGGACGTTTACGGGTGTTGGCCCTAATTCTTGACGCGGCCCGCCAAGCCATCGCGTCCCGCCACGGCGACGATTGCTGGCAGGAGGTACTGGAAGAAACAGGGCTCAGACCCCACCTCCAAGGAGAGAACGCCCAGCTCAGCTTCGACCAGGCCGCCGCTGGCACCAGTAGCGGCACCCGCAGCGCGGGCACTCACGACCTAGGCGCGGATGCCGACCACTTTGGCGCCGTGATTGCCTGCGCGGCGCAGCGGCTTGGCCAAAGCCCCCCGGAACTGCTGCGTCAACTGGGCCGGTCAACCTTCCCGATCATGCATGACCGACTGGAACGCGCATCGCCCGGATGCCTCGACAGCCGCGAATTCATCCAGGCCATCCCCCACCTCTTGACCCAATCCCTCGATGCGCCGGGGCAGCAGCCAGCTGTGGCGCACGCCCGGGATGATGGCAACGACCTGGAGCTGGAGTACACCTGGCACCACAACCTCTGCCACCTCGCGGAGGGGCTGGCGTTGGCGGCCCTAGACCATTTCGGGCAACGGGTTCCCATCGAGCAAACCGAGTGCAGCCTCACCGGCGGCAACCGGTGCATCATTCGCATCCGGTTTGGGCCATCCGAGGACTGACCTGCGGCGAGCCGACGAGGCGGCACTCCATCGATACACATCCGTCCACTGTGGGGCCCGGGCCCAGAGAAGAGCGATAACGCACGGGAACGTCCCGAGGACGTGAAGCCCAAGACAGCCATCATCACCCTCCTCGCCCTCGCCGCGATCTTCGCCATCGCGGCCAGCGCGCTGATTGCATACGGCTTCGCACTGGCGGCACTTGCCTACACCTGCCTCAGCCAGGCGGACGCGCCAAGCGATCCCTGCTGGTTCAGCCATGCCTACGCCCTGATGCTGGCGTGGTACAGCCAACTGGCAGCGCTCGCCTGCGCCGTGATCTCCCTGGGGTTGGCCGCCGCTGCCGGAGTCGTGTGGTGGCGGTCGCGCCAACGCCCAAGACAGCTCGAGCAAGAGCCCGCGACCCAAGCAAGCATGGGCAGTTCAAACACATAGGCCCACACGGGCCGCCATTCTTGCTGAAGCATGGCTGCCGCGTTGGGGCCCCTGCAACCCGGAGGATGACCGGGGACCTGGGGTTTGCCGCTCGACCCTGCATGCGTGTCCCTTGACGGACACCCGTTGCACGGCAACTCTGACGGGCCGCCGTTCCGCGCAGACATTCACGTCGGGCGTAAGTTGGTGGAAGCCCACGCCGCGGCACGCCCATCA
>JBFJVP010000212.1:0-5595 GCA_041624075.1 Thermoplasmatota archaeon
GGCAGGGATTTTCCGCGCGTTGGCCGGCACGATGCTGCATCTGGTAGCGGGTCTGTGGTCGTTGGCTTGGCGGCCATTGCATTTGCATGGCCTGGGTCTGTATGTGGGTGGCGTCGGGTTGCTTGGGCGCCGTGTTCCGGGTGGGGTGCCCAAGGTGCGGGTTCGGCTGGTTGGCTCGAGCGGGGTCGTGGCGGTTCTGGAGGGGTCTCGCCTGCCAGGAGGTTGTGTCAAGGGGGGAATGGGAAGAATGGGCTGAGGTCGCGATTTGGCCTACCCGCAGATGAGGCGGGCTCCGCCGCGGAATGCCAGGTAGGGCGTGCAGTCGTGGTAGCTGCCCGCGCAGGCGTAGGCCCAGCGGTCGTAGACGGAGCCGATGCAGGCTCCGGCTTGGCCGCTGTTGGCGTGGGCGCAGAGAATCCAGGATTCGTCTGGTGTGAAGCCCACGTAGAGGGCGCAGTCCTTGTATTGGGCGATGCAGAACGAGGTGTCGGTGTCAAAGGGCACTGGTTGGCAGACGCCGGCGGCCGTTGCCGTGGGTGCGAATGCTAGGCTGGTGAGGGCCAGCAAGGCGCAGAGTGCGAGGGCGCGCAGTCCATTGCCAGTTGTTGGGGGTTCGTTGGTGTTCATGCTTGTACCTCTGGTTGGGTCGGGCGCCGCGATGTGGCCGGGATTTCGCCGGCGCACCTCAGGCGTGGTCCGCGAGGTTGGCGCGGGGCAGGCGATCCATGGCCGGGGCGCGACACTCGACACGCGGTAAATTGCCAAAGCCGAATTAAATGCGGGTCCTCGTCCGGCTTGCATCTGCAACGCCAAGCGTGTCCCAAGCAACGAATCGGTTGCATCACTGCTGCCCAGGCCCCTGCCAAACAGGTCCGGTAGTCCATACCCTGGGGTGCAGACTAAGCGTGGCCGCCACGAAGCAGCAGAACCATGCGCGTCTCCCGCCACCCGGTGGTCACGCGCAAATACTTGGGTGCCGCGGCGTCAAGAGCCGTGTCGCCCGTGTCCACATGGAGGCCCCGCAGGCCAAGCAGTTTCTCCGGGGGGGCCACGGCCCACACGTTGTCCCAGCCGATGCGTGCCAGCAAGTCGCTGCGCAGGACCTGGGTCCCGCGACCGATGAGCATCCCCTGGCCACCGATGGGGCTCAGGATGACACGGGCGGCGTCATGCTGGTCCAGCAAGGCTTCCAGGCGCCGATCATCGAGGTCGCGCTCCACGATGCGGTCGCCCACGATGGCATCGAAGCCCAGCAGCGTCGGTTCACCCCAGAATTGCCTCTTGATGGCCAAGCAGACGCTGCCGGCCCCAACCAGTGTAAGGTCCGGCTCGCCCCACTCGCTGAGCACTTGGTCCACCAGGCCATCCAGCGGGGTCTCCACCGTGGTGGCGGCCTTCCCGCCCTGTACCGCCGGCGACAACGGTACGCGCAGGGAGCCGGTCAAGTGAACCTCCAGGCGACCCGCTCGGTACGCCTCCTCATCCAGATCCGTGGTATCGCGCAGCGTCGTTTCGAAGCCATCTGTCAGGTTTGCGACCAGCCAGGCGGCCTCCTCAACGTCATGGGCGAAGACCGGGCTGGTGATCTTGACACCCGCCGGAATGCCAAGGCAAGGTACCGAATCACCCACCGCCCGGGCCACGTCGGCGGCCGTGCCGTCGCCGCCAACGAAGCACAACAGATCCACGCTGGCGGCCAGGGCACGTGCGCCGGCCGCCGTGTCCTCGGCGGCCGTGGCGCCCAGGTTCAGGTCGCGGTCGCCCAGCACCAAGTCTGCGCCGGGCAGGCGGACGCCCATGTCGCCCGGCAGGGTCACCCATCTTACGGCGTCGCCCACCGCTGCCGCAAACTGGCGAGCACGATCCCCCGCATGGGGCTCGTAGCCAGCCGCCAGCGCCTCCTCCCAGTGGCCGTCGCTGCCCTTGAAGGCACCCGGACCGCCGAGACCGGCAACGGGATTGACGACGAGGCCGACGCGGAGGACGCTACCCCTCCAGGCGGTCAAGGCTGTGCCAGGTCAAGACCAGCTTGCGTGCCGCGACCACTTCGTCCAGCCGGGCGACCGGGGTTGTGTGGGGTGCCCCGCGCACCAGGTCTGGCTCACTGCCTGCTTCCTCCGCGATCGCCTTCATGGCATCCACGAACCGATCCAGTTCGGCGCGGGTTTCGCTCTCGGAGGGTTCGAACATGATGGCCTCCGGAACGATGAGGGGGAAGTACACGGTGGGCGCATGCAAGCCGTAATCAAGCAGCCGCTTGCCAACGTCGCCAGCCGAAACGCCGGTCGCTTTCTTCAGGCTGGACGCAGAGGCCACGAATTCATGCAAGAAGCCCCCGCCATGGGGGAAATCCAGGATGCCATCCAGGGCCTTCTTGACGTAGTTGGCGTTGAGAACGGCGATCTCGCTGGCACGCTGCAAGCCGTCGCCGCCCATGAGGCAGATGTACGTGTACGCCCGCACCAGTGCCGCCGACTGGCCAAACCACGCCTTGATCTGCCCAACGGAGAGCGGCTGGTCATAATCCACATCGAAGTACGGCTTGTCGTCCCGCTCGGTGCAAACGATGCGCGGCACCGGCAGAAACGGCACCAGGCGCTGCTTGACGCCGATGGGTCCGGCGCCGGGGCCGCCGCCGCCATGGGGTACGGCGAAGGTCTTGTGGAGGTTGGTGTGGACGATATCGAAACCCATGTCCCCGGGGCGCACCTTGCCCATGATGGCGTTCAGGTTCGCACCGTCATAGTACAGCAAGCCGCCCGCGTCATGGATGATCTTGGCGATTTCCTTGATGTCGCTCTCAAACTTGCCAAGCGTGTTGGGGTTCGTGAGCATGAAGGCTGCCGTCTTGTCAGAAACGGCGGCCCGCAGTGCATCCAGGTCCACCAAGCCGTTCTTGGCGCTGGGAATCTCAACCACCTTGTAGCCCGCCATGCTGGCGGTGGCCGGGTTGGTTCCGTGGGCCGTGTCGGGCAGGATCACCTCATCCCGGTGGCCCTCGCCCTGGGCTTCGTGGTACGCACGAGCCAGCAACAGGCCCAGGAATTCTCCCTGGGCACCCGCTGCGGGCTGGTGGCACACCGCGTCCATGCCGGTAATCTCGGCCAACCGTCGTTCGAGGTCCCAGAAGATCTCCAGGCTGCCCTGGATCGTACTCGGGTCTTGTGCCGGGTGGAGCAGGTTGACACTCGACCAGCCGGCAACCTCGTCGCACGCCTTGGGGTTGTGCTTCATGGTGCATGAGCCCAACGGGTAGAGCGCCGTGTCGTTGCCGAAGTTCTTCTGGCTGAGAAGAGTAAAATGGGCCACGGCTTGGGGCTCACTGAGCCCAAAGTCGCCTTCGTCCGGTGCCACGTACCGGAGTGCCTCCGGAACACGCGCTGCCATGGACTCGTCGGCAGGGCCCAGGTTGGTGCCCCGTTGCCCCGGTGTGGCTTCCTGCACGATCAAGGGAACATCGTGGTGCAGCACCATGGTGGAGCGGCGCCGGCCGTCGCCGGAGGCATCGCTCATGCCACGACCTCCGCGCGGGGAACGCTGGCCAACATGTCGGCCAACTGCTGGAAGTGCCGATCGTCATGGAACTCCGTGGCGCCCCACAGGACGCCATCGACCAGGCCCGCTTCGGCGGGCACGGCGCGACGCAATTGCAGGCCGATGTGTACGCCCTTGCCCAATGCGTGGGTGTGCAGGTCGTCCACGTTGCCCACTTCGGTAACCAGTTCGTTGTAAACCTCGCCCTTGAACGCTTTCTTGAGGCCGGCGGCTTCAAGCGTCTTCTCCAGGCGCTCACCTGCTGCAAGATTCTGGAGGCCCAAGTCGCGCAAGCCACGCCGACCCAGCATGGAGAGATGGATGGCTGCCTGCACCGACAGGAGTGCCTCGTTGGAGCAGATGTTGCTGGTGGCCTTGTCGCGCCGAATGTGTTGTTCGCGCGCCTGGAGAGTCATGACGAAGCCACGGCGGCCCTCGGCGTCGTGGGTGGCGCCGATCAAGCGGCCTGGCATCTTTCGAACCAGCTTCTCCGTGGTGGCGAACAAGCCCAACAGAGGGCCGCCCAGGGCGGGGGCGCCGCCAAAGCAACTGGCCTCGCCCACCACGATGTCGGCGCCCAGCTTGCCCGGTGGCGTCACGACGCCCAGACTGGTGGGGTCGACGCCCATGATGGACAACGCGCCGGCTTCATGGGCCATGTCGCTGATCTTGGCTGCGTCCTGCTCGAAGACGCCAAACAGGTTGGGATTTTCAACGTAGACGCCGGCCACATCGGGTCCGAGGCGCTCACGGAGGTCCTCAAGATCGGTACGGCCCGTCACGGGGTCGTAGCGGTACGCTTCGATCTGGATGCCGGCGCCGCGCGTGTAGTTGGCCAGGACACTCTGCTTTTCCCACAACAGGTTGGCTGGCACCAGCAGGCGCGGGCGGCGGTTGACGCGGGTGGCCATCAACGCTGCTTCGCCCAGGGCGGTGCTCCAGTCGTACATGCTGGAATTGACGACGTCCATGGCCGTCACGTCCGCCATCAGGCTCTGGTACTCAAACAGGGCTTGCAGGAGGCCCTGGGAAACCTCGGGCTGGTACGGCGTGTAGCTCGTGATGAATTCCTGGCGGTGCGCCACCGCCTTGACCGCTGCCGGCACGTGGTGGGGCTTCAGGCCGCCTCCCAGGAAGTTCGCCATGCGGTAGTAGGATTGGTTGTGGTCCAACAGGGACTTCAGCCGACTGACCAGTTGACGCTCTGGCTCGCCTACCGGCAAGTCCAAGCCGCCAGCGCGCAGGGCGCGGGGAATGTCGGCGAACAGGTCGTCCACGCTCCCGACGCCGATGGCCGCCAGCATGTCGTTGGCGACGGCGTCGTTGGGAATCAGGTGCACATGCCCGGCGAGCCCCGCTCCATTTAAAACGATCAGGAGCGCGGGCCATCCGGACCGGTCCCCAGCTGGCTGCTGGCCCCCGGGGCGCGTAGGTCCTGGCGGCGAATCTTGCCCGTGATGGTCATGGGCAGTTCCGTGACAAATTCGACGCTACGCGGCTGCGCGTGGGCGCCCAGGTGATCGCGGACGAATCGCCGCAGCTCAACGTGAAGCGCCGGCGATGGCTCGTGGCTCTGGCGCAGGCGCACGAAGGCCTTGACCGCCTGGCCCAGCGCCTCGTCAGCAATTCCAACGACGGCACACTCGGCAACGGCGGGGTGGCCCAGCAGGGACGCCTCGATCTCTGCCGGCCCCAGGCGGTACCCGCTGCTCTTGATCATGTCGTCCGTGCGGCCCAGGTATTCCAGGAAGCCATCTAGGCGGGTCTTAACCAAGTCGCCAGTAGCGAAGCAGCCGTCCGTCAGGGGCAAGACGGGCGCCTGGGCTGGGCCGTTCCAGTACCCCAGCATCAACGTGGGGCTGTCCGCACGCACCACCAGTTCCCCGTCCCGGATCTCTACTTGGTGAGTCGGGTACGGCCTGCCCAGAACGCCAGCCGGCGCCCCGTCGCCCGCGCTGGTTCCGACGAGGAACGCCGCCTCGGTGAGCCCGAACACGTTGCACACCGAATCGGCGAGGTTCTGCCCGGCCCACGACGAAACGGAAGGTGCCAGCGGCTCCC
>JBFJVP010000213.1:0-5569 GCA_041624075.1 Thermoplasmatota archaeon
GCGATCTGCTTTCGGAAGTCGCCGATGCGATCGTAGCGCTCCGCAGGCATGCCTTGGTCGTAGAACGCGCCGATGAGCGTGTAGAACTTCTCGTCGAAGCGGGCGAGGACTTCCGGGCGCTGCTTGCGCACGTTGAGGATGAACGGCTGGTCGGCGGTCTGCCAACCTTCGATGCGGTCCACCTTGTTGGCGGCCACCACGAACGGCGTCTTGGAGCGCTTGAGGATGTTCAGACTCTCCAGGGTCTGGGGCTTGAAGCCCTCGTTCAGGTCAACGACCAAAACGGCGATGTCGGCCAATTGGCCGCCGCGGCCACGCAGGCTGCTGAACGCGTGGTGGCCCGGCGTGTCGATGCACAACAGGCCGGGAACGCCGAAGCTCTTGCCCTTGAGCAAAGCCCCGGCGCGCTCATAGATGGTTTCCATGGGCACCTCGCTGGCGCCGATGTGCTGGGTGATGGCGCCGGCCTCCCGGTCGAACACCTTCGTGCCACGGATCTTGTCCAGGATGGAGGTCTTGCCGTGGTCGACGTGGCCCATCACGGACACAATTGGATGGCGCGTGTAGGCCGTGTCGCTCTTGGCCGCCAGCGCACCCAGGGCCTTGTCCGCGTCGCCTTCCGTCGCCTTCTTGGCGGCAGCCTTGGCCTTGGCGATCGCCTCCTCCGACACCTTGATGGTGTCGTCCTTGGGCGCTGGCGCGGGCTCTTCCGTTTCAGGGACGTAGACCTCTTGGGGCGGCGCGGGCTCAGGCTCTGCGTCCTCGAACTCGTCAGCGAACTCCGCTTCCAGTTCGGCGGCCAACTCGTCGGCGAGGATCTCCTCTTCGGTGCGTTCGTCTGCCATGACGCGCGCGACACGGGCTGGTTTTAAGGGGTTTGGGGGAAACCGAAGGTCGGGCGCATGGGCAAAGAGGCCGCAGTCAGCTCCAGATGGCCCACGTTTCTTGCCGGTAGCGGAACATGAGTTCCTGGAACGCCACGGCTCCAGCCGGCTTCTCGGGCGCCTCCTTGATGCCGAGCAAGTGGTCGACGCTGGCGTTGACGATCTCAGAGCCCACGTGACCCCAACCCATTTGCAGCCACGGTGCCACGGGGTTCACAGGCGTACCTCGAGGTGATGCGCAGGGTTGGAAGTCGAGGTACGACGCGGTGCGGTTGAGTGCATCGCGTACGTCGGCGTTCGTGATTGTGCCACCTGGACCAATAGCCAAGGCCGTGCCGTCGCGGTCTTCGCTCCATCCCGAGGCCTGACGGACGCCTTGCACGATCGCACTGAGGGTGCCCGCCGTCGTGGGCGTCGCGAAGCTGGTCCCAGACATGAAACGGTAATCGTCGATCGTTTCCGCCTCCGGGAGTTCCTGGGTGAAGTCTGCGGTGAAGTCAGGGAACGTGCCACTGACGTGCTCGCGGCACGATTCGTCCGGGTTGTCGCCGGAAACACCAATGACCCACGGCGGCCCGGCGGTTTCGTCATTGGGGGCCAAGCTGGGCGTGTTATCGGCGGCGCCCACGGGCAGCTTGCCGTTGTCCCACGCAAGCTTGTTGGCTTGGCTGGTGGTGAGGCCCATCAGGGGTCCGCTGCCGGGCAAGCTTCCCAGAGGCCCGTAGGATTCGGACAGGATGTCGATCCAGTCCTGTGTGGCCGCCCAGGCTTCGCCATCGGGGTCGCCCGTACCCTGAACCATCACGACGATCGCGTCGGGGTTCGCATCGATGACGGCGCCAGCGGTGCCGGTTCCGTGGCCAGCTTCGTCGAGAACCGGGGTGCCAGAGTCGAAGCTGATACCTAGCACATTGGTGCCTTCGAAGTAGTACAAGCGAGCTTGCTCCATCTTGTTCCAGATGTGCTCGTCCGCACGCAGTCTCTCATCGTAGTCCCCGTTGCGGGTGAGATTGACCCGTTGCGGCGCGGCACCATCCAGGGAGTTGACGAAGCGGTCGAGCACATCCCCAGGAATGCCGGAGGAGCGGAAGTGGTCGTGGTACGGGTTGATGCCCGTGTCGATGATGGCAACGACAGCGGGGACGTACCGGTCGGCCTCCACGGCGTCCAACGCAGGAGGGGCCCGATCGCTGGTGCATCCGGCCACCAAGATCACACCGATTAGGCACACGGTAGAGAGCTTCACACACCCTGCCTACGCGGCCCCGATGAAGATGTTTGGGTCGGGCGGCTTGGCGCCAAAGCCCTCCACACCGTATGCGTGAGAATAGCTGCACCCGATCGCAGTCACCCACCACAACTTCGTTGCACCCTGATGAGGTTCATCAACGAGGCTGCCTTCCCAGCAATCCAACCAGCCCGGCATGGGCTATTCGGTGATTTGTATGCGCTACCTAACAATTTTGATCCTGACGGCCCTCTTCACGGCGAGCTTCGCCGCCGTGCCCGCCCAAGCCTGGCCCCCCGTTTGTCTGGGTCCCGAAGTCCATGAAGACGTAGGCCGCGTCCATGTGGACAGCTACGGCATCCTGACGTGCGGCGCCGATGTCAGCGTCGACACCGGCGGGCCGTGTGCGGACCAGATCCGCACCGCGCCCTACATGACGATCTACACCAGCAGCAGTTGCTACACGCGCATCGACATCAAGTTCTACGATTGCGTGTGGAACTGCGGCTACAAGACCATCGTGGACACGCCGCTCTTGAAGGTTCGCTACTACACCGAAACCGACGGCAGCGAATCGTCCAGCCACGATTCGGCCCGCATCCCCATCGACCCGTGCCCCATCATGCACACGTACGACCCGATCAACGCCGTCATCGAGGTGCACATGGACAAGAACCCCTGCCTGCACACAAGCGTCGAGGGTAGCCGCATGTTCACGTGCACCGACCCCATCGGCCAAACCACCGATGTCACCGTCGACCGCTTCTCCGTCGTGATCCACGGCTGCGGCATCTAGGAGCTTCCATGCGACTGCTTGCCGTTACCACCGTTGCCTGCCTGCTGGTCGCCGTGCCCGCCCAAGCGGAGGACGACCCGCCCACAACCAACCCCTGCCTCGGACCCCACGTGGAAGACGAAGTCGACACTCGGCGCCGCATCGCAATCGGCGTCGGCGCCGGGGGCGTTGGCCAGGACGGCGACCCGTTTACATGCAACTTCGTGCACATCACCACGCCAAGCTTCCCCGGCTTCGCCTGCGTTCAACCCGGCGGACCCTACCAGGTGTTCACCGTCGGGCCCGTAACGTGGTACACGTACTGCGGCGGCGCCACCGGTTCGGCAGTTCCGCCCTGCTGGGGCTTCTTCTACGCCCAAGACCGGCAAGAAGTGGACGAGAACCTCTGGGTTGAATGGGGCACCAACCTGCAACCGGACTGCATCCACCTCACGATGCGCGCCGGCACCATGACGTGCGCCTTCGACAGCAACGTCCCCACCAAGACCCATTGCTGGCGCGTCCGCTAGCCAAGGCCGGCTCTCTTCCTTCCCTCTTTTCTGTGCGAGTCGAACCCTAGTAGCGCAGCCTCACACCCGGCACGACCTGGGCTCAGGCACATCAACATGGGGCAAGCCGTGGGCCGTCAACTCAATGGCTACCGATGGCGCCGTTCCAACAGCCAGGGGCGCGCTACCTTCAGGGGCAACCGCGACGGTCCACGAGACGGCGTCCGCGGGCACCTCGAACGAGAGGCTCAACCCGGTTGCGCCTTCCTCGTGCCGGCGATCCAATTCGTTGCCTTGGCTGTCCGTCGCCCACGCGACCAGCCGGAGCCGATCATGGGTTGGGTCAGCGGCGACCCACGACGCCACCACATCGATGGCGCGCACGTCTTGGGTGAACGTCACGCAGTTCGGCGCTGTGTGGGGCACAGCGCCCAACGGCTCCCGCACATAGCCACTGGTGGACAGAGCAAACGCAGAGCGTGCCTCAGCGTTGGAAGCCATGGCCGCCAATACGGAACCCAGCACACAGCCCGGGCCGTATTCTGTGTCGTACAGGCACACGCCGCCCTCCCGCTCGTAGAACTGGGCCCGCTCGGTTCGCAGATGGTACACGATGAAGTTGCCATCTTCTCCCGCGCGCAACACCCAGCACTTCTGGTCATCGAAGCCCGTCACGGTGTGTTCGACGCTCAGGGCCTTGGTTCGAATGGTCACCGTGCTGTTGGCACCACCCAGCTGAGCCGCCGGATCTGGGACCTTGGGCTCCGAATCACCTTCGGCCGACGGCGGCTTGGAGCCGGGATCCGGGTCCTGGGGCGCGGTTTCGTTGCCGGGCATTTCAGCGGGGGCCGAGCCGGCACACTGCTTCTCAACGATGGTTGCCTCCAACCGCACGTCAGCCGCGTAGGCTCCGCCAGCAAAGGCGCCCGTGGTAGTCAGGAGTCCAGCCAGCACGAAGCCAAGGATCTTCCAACGAATCATGGCCGCAGCACTGGGCTGCAACTCTTGGCACTTGCGCCGGCCGGCACCTCCCGGGGTCGTGCCTCAGAGTTTTCAGTGCGTGACTAGACGTTGGACGGGACACCCGGCGGCCCGCTGCTCAACGCTCTCCAAAGCGCGTTCACACGACCTCCTGCTAGAGTATCCCTCCGAAGAGACGGCAATGACATCCGATCCCTCGGACATTCTCCAGCGATATTCGCCGCGACCGTCCTCGAACAAATGCGTGGCCAACCGCCCGGATTGCACCTTGCGGATGGCTTGCTCGGCTGCTGGCTGCGTCAGGTAAGCATCACTGGAAGCCACCATCACGTGGCCGTTGTTGGCGCGCAACCGAAACCGGTAGCGGCCGCTTCTGTCCTCGTACAATTCAAAGTGGTGAGGCATGCATCAAGCTAGGCGCCCAAGCCCTTAGCCCCAGCCGATGGGGTAGCAAGTGGCTGGACCAGCCGGGGCCCGTGGAGGGATCGGCCCTACTCGAACAGGTAGTCGTCAGCGGCGACCTTGAAGTCAGCGCCGCCGTGGGGGAACCACAAGCCCAGCTCAAAGGCGGCGGTGTCGGCGCCGTCGCTGCCGTGAATGATGTTGCGGCCGATGCTCTGGGCGAAGTCGAAGCGGATCTCGCCGGGCTTGCCCTCAACGGGGTTGGTGGCACCCATGAGCGCGCGGCAGACGCTGATGGCGCTCTCGCCCTCAACCATCATGGGAACCACGGGGCCACCCAGGATGTACTCAACGAGGGGCTTGTAGAACGGGCGCTCCTTGTGGACCTCGTAGTGCTTGGCGACGATCTCGGGGTCGGCCATTTCCAGGCGCATGGCCTTGATCTTCAAGCCCTTGGCCTCGAAACGGGCGACGATTTGGCCGACCAGACCGCGCTGGACGGCATCGGGCTTGATCATGACGAAAGTTTGCTCGATGGCCATGGGAGCCGCCGACAGGGGGGTTGTATTTTAGGGGAGCGGCGAAGCCAGCGCCAGGCGTGCCGCCCGCCGGCCATGTTGAGCAGGACGGGGCGGGCGACCCAACGTCCATAACCCAGTCTATTTTGCATGCAATAATGATGAAAGCGGCGATTCTTGCAGCGCTGATGCTCCTGGCGATCCCAACGGCGCTCGCCGACCACGCCGCCCCCAACATGTGCGCGCCGACCAGCGACCCCCGCATTTGTCAC
>JBFJVP010000214.1:0-5567 GCA_041624075.1 Thermoplasmatota archaeon
AGCGGGGAGCAAGCGCCGCGCCCTGGAAAACCACGGCGAACCCGGGCAGTACTTCCTTTCCGAACCCACGCCGAGCTACTTCTCCGCGGGTGACGTGCTCGGCTTCTTCTGGATTGAGATCGATGGCCGCACGCTGACCGGGCGCGCCTTCGACGAGACGGGAACGCTACTGTTCGAGCGGACCCTGAGCAAGTAACCCGCGCCGGCCCCAGCCGCAAGCACGGCCACCTGCCAAATCCAAGCCTCCCACGCACACGAACGGCATCCGGCACATCCCCACGGACACCGTTGCACTGGGCCAAGCCACAACCCCCACGGGAAAGGGCCCCGGCGGTCAACCGCGTCCGAGCGCCCAGAAGAAACGGGACGGAAGCTACGCTAGACCGATTGATACTCAAAAAGGGGAGATGAAAGGAAGAGGAAACGACGCTGACTAGAGCGGGTCGTTCATGTCAAAGCGCCAGGTGTGCACGTTGCCGGAGCCGCCGAGCACGTAGCCGCCAGGAGCGTCGTAGTAGAAGCTCGCCGGGGGCTCACCGATACCGGCGTCGCCGGTGCCGACGTTCTTCCAGCGCTGGGCGTAGATGCTCAGCTGCAGGTTGCGGAAGTCCGTCATGTCGTACACGGCGGTCATGCCGGTGCTGTCGGCGGGCGCGAAGCCGTGCTCGCTCTGGCGGCGGATGTGGATGTCATCCTTGCGGCTGTCGACGAGCGGGTCGGTGGACGGCGTGCCGGGCACGGAGACCGGGGCACTGGTCTGGAGACCGTAGTAGGTCGGCATCGGCCAGGCAGCGTTCACATCGCCAACACCGGGCAGGCCACCGGGCACGGCGCCCTGGGCGGGGGTGTTGGTGTCAGGGCTCGCGGAGGTGAACTCGCGGGCGCGCAGGCGGCTGATGGTGCCAAGGGCATCGTAGATCAGTTGCCAGACATCGTTGTCCGTGGCGCGGGTGGCCAGCGATCCACTCATGGCGGGCGCAGCGACCACGTAGTCGGCGTCAGCGGCAACGGGGATGTTGGGGATGCTGATGGCCGGGAGCGGGATGCAGATGCCCCACCAGTAGTAGCAGTACAGGTAGAAGTCGATCACCAGGGCGAAGTGCAGACCAACGATGTCAGTGGTCTTGTGCATGTCCAAGCCGAGGTTCAGCAGCAGGTCAGCGACGATGCGCAGGCAGAAGAATCCGCTGCTGCAACCGACGATGCCGATGCCGGGGTACAGGTCAACCTGGATGGCGTGCGGGATCGGGAACATGTCGCTCTCGACCAGGCCAGCAGCCAGGTAGGCGGTGGTCAGGGGAACGATCAGGTTGTTGAACTCGCTCTCACCCCAGTGGGACGACAAGGGAATCGACGTGCCCGTGACATCTTCCACCTTGTCGGTGACGATCTGCAGGAGGGCCTGGGCCATGGAGATCTCGGCGACCTCGCTGTCATGGTTGTCCCGCACGAAGCGGAACAGGTCAAGGACCTGAAGGTCGGTGACCTCGCCACCGCGCTGCATGCTGATCATCAGGTCACGGGCCTCGGCCGCGTCCAGGGAGGACGGGGCGTCAAGGATCGCCTGCAACTGGTTTTCGTCTTCCGGCGCATATTGCTCTTCCCAGGCGCCGATGGCGGGCGCATCCAGGTTCGCACCCATGACCGTCGAGGCCAGGGCCGGCACAAACATCAACAGCCCCAAGGCAAGGGGCATCAGCTTCTTGGTTAGCATATCAACAACCAACTCCATTCCATCAAGTAACCCAACCGAGGTCACCCAACAGGCCTGCATCGTGCTACTGCATGAAAACCGTTTGCCGTGCCGGGCGGCACCGACCCCGCGGCGGCGGACCCGATTCGACCCCCCTACGCTTAAGAGGGAAACCCAAGTAGGCCGCCCCGCGGCAGCATGCTGCCGCCCCGACGAAAGGCGGGGACTAGGTGGGGATTAGGCGTCCCCGTACGCGTAGTCTATAGCGCGGCCGAAACCCTGTCGTCGTAGCGGGATTCGCTAAGGAGCCTTCGTCTCTACAATGAAACCTTGTCCTTCGAGGTTGGCGGTGGGTAGGTGCCTTCCGGAAGGAAGGAGGAAGCCCTTCGACGCGGGAATCGGGTCAGGCCCGGAAGGGAGCAGCCTCACCGTGAACGACTGACGTTTGGAGGAGTGCGGGGTGGAGGAACACGAAGGGCTACTCCTGGTGGGTTCTGAGTGCGGCGGCGGGAGCGTCCCCGCCCGTCAAAGGGCCTTTTTTCCCCGCAGGGCTGTGCTGCACAGTGGCAAGGGCTATCCGTGGTGGCTGCGTGCCCCGCTTCAATGCCGCTCCTGCGATGTTCCAAATGTGGCTCGGATTCGGGCTTCATCATTCAGACGCAGAGTGGTGGAACCCTAGAGGTCCCGGGCAAACTGTCCACGGACCGAATCCGTAAGTCTGTGCTGGTTACCTGTACTTACTGCAACAAGTCGTGGGACTACGTGCCCCTTTCGGTGCACGACAAGCGCCTCGACGACCTGACGCAGAAGACCGTACAGTTGTAGCTTCGCGGCAAGGAAGGGGCCACCAATTCTGCCCCAGCGTAAGCCAGGGGTTGCTATGCCAGAACCGGCTGGCGGACCTGTGCGCCGGGCCCCATGAGGGCGGCCTCGAACTCGGCGAGTCGCCGCAGGCCCGTGACATCCTCCTTGAAGAGTGGCACGACCAGCAGGGGCACTTGCTGGAGCCGGCTGGCCAAGTCGTCCAGGTGGGTGACATTCATGGCGCGGCGCACCTCGCCGAAGCGGGCGCCATCTACCAGGGCATCCACGAGTTCAGCGCTGACGCCGGTGGCCTTGGCGGTGTCCTGCACGAAGGCCTTGCGCTTGTCGGAGTCATCGGCAAGGGCGTCGAAGGCGGCGCGGTGTTCGCCTAGCACGTCGGGTTGCATCTTGTTGACGACGATGTGGGTGACATTCATGCCCAGGTCCCCCTCCACCTGTTCGTACAGGTCAATGGTTTCCTCGACGGGCATGCGTTCGGCCAGGGTGACGAGCACGAGGGCGGAGTAGTTGGGGTCCGTGAGGAACTCGCGGATGCGGGTGGCTTCGTTCTCAATGTCGCTGAAGATCTTCTCGAAGTCGATCTCCGGGGGGCCGCTGGAGCGATCGTCCTTCTTTTTGAAGACGTTCTGGACCTTCTTGGCAGTGGAGCTGAGTTGCTGCCATACTGCGTACCCCTTGAGGGCCCACTTGAGGACGCTGCGTTCGCTCATCAGCTCCTGGATGGTTTTGGGTGCCCACAGGAAGCTGAGGGCATGGCCGGTGGGGGCGGTGTCGACAACGATGACGTCGTACTTGCCCTCGCGGCGCAAGTCGTTGAGCTTGCCGATGGCCATCAGCTCGTTGAGGCCCGGCATGTAGTTGGTGACGTACCGGAACATGGGGTGTTCGGTTACGCTGAGGCCGGGCACTTCGCGCTTGAGGTGTTCCTTGATGACGGCTTCGGGATCCAGCATCATGGCCGTCAGGTTGGGCTGGATGGGCAATTCTTCGAAGCCCACGTCGATGTCCAGGGAGTCGGACAAGCGCTTGGCGGGATCGACCGTGACCAGGAGCGTCTTGCGGCCGGCCTTGGAGAGCGCGAGTGCTGTCGCACTACTGCACGTGGTCTTGCCCACGCCTCCTTTGCCAGCGAAGATGACGAGGTTGCGGTCGAGCAGATCGTCAAGCGGGCGGGCCATTGGGGCGGCTCACGCTGCCCCCCCAAAAGAAGGCTTCCAAGGGTGGGGCAACCATGAAGTCGGGCGCGCAGGTCGAGCGGTTGTGAGGCAACGAGTGCTAGGGGCATTGGCTGTGGCGGCGGCCATGGCGGCGCTGGCGGGATGTGCAGCTCCGGGTGGCGGCGAGGCGGAAGAACCGGCGCAATCGGCGCAATCGGCGCAATCGGCGGGCCTCGTGTACCACTTGGTCGACGGTGTGCCCGTTCAAGTGGCGGGTGCCGCGCCGGTGGGCGTTGCCCGAAGCGCGGGCGTGCCTGGCTGGGAGCCCACCCTGGGTGTGGTGGATGGCACGGTCTTCCTGGGGTCGTTCAACGGCCAGATCCCGGCCACGGCGCTGTTGTCGCGCAGTCGCGATGCAGGACTCACTTGGGAGGACGTGACGCCGCGCCTGCCCACGGGCGACCCTCTGCCACCCATGTCGTGGGACCCGTACGTGCATGTCGACGCGGACACGGGTCGCGTGTTCCTGCTGGACCAACAGACTGGCTTCCTGTGCAGCACGCTGAGCTTCAGCGACGACGGCGGCGACTCCTGGACCACCAATCCACTGGGTTGCGGCCACCCCGTTGGCCACCAGGATCACCCCACTCTGTGGACGAGCCAGCCGACCACCATCACGCCTGTGGGTTACCCCAACCTGGTCCATTTCTGCACGAGTCGCGTGGTCGACGCGGGTTGCGCCGTCAGCTTGGACGGCGGCCTGAGCTTTGGGCCGCTGCGATCGGTCTTCGTCGGCTATGAACCTGGGCGCAGCGAGGCGGGTATCTTTGGCGTGCCCGGTTTGTGCGGGGGCCTGACCGGCCACGGCACCGGGGGCTCGGGGCTGCTGATGCTGGGTCGCGCAGCTTGCGGCAGGCCCGAGGTTGCTGTCAGCCGCGACGATGGACTCACGTGGACCACGACCGTCGTGACCCAGGACTATCCGCTGCCGTTTGCAGAGCACGAGGTGAGCGTGGCCATCGACAGCGAGGGTACTGCGTACGCGGCGTGGATCGATTCCGACTACCAGGCCAGGCTGGCCATCAGTGACGACGCGGGCGCATCCTGGCGGGAACCCTTGGCTGTGCTTCCTCCCGGAGTCCACAGGGCATCGTTTCTGACCATCGCGGCCGGTGACGCGGGGCACCTCGCCATGGCGTTCCACGGCACCAGCGCAGAGGCTCACCCAGAGGACTTCGTGGGCGATGAGCCGTGGCACGCGTACCTGGTAGCGGTTACCGGTGCCGCCACCGAGCCCGTGTTCCATGCAGCTCAAGTCACCCCGCCCGGCGACCCCCTGGTACGGGGCCTGTGCGGCGCGTGGCGCTGCGACGCTGACGGGATCGGCGACTTCAACGACGTGGTCATCGACGAAAATGGCAGGGCGTGGGCCAGCTTCGTGGATGTGTGCCACGACGACTGCGCCCAGTCGGATGGCTTTGAGAACGAGGGTAATGAAGTGCTGGCGGGCGTGCTCTTGGAAGGGCCACGGCTGCGCGGCGACGGGCTGCTGCCACTTCTGGGCGGAGAATCCTGATGCGCCACCAGCACAAGGTCTGGGAAGCCATCGCCGAGTCGTTCGACCGCACCCGGCAACGCACGTGGCCCGTGGTGGACGACTTCGTGTCGGCGCTGTCGCCCCACCAACGGGTACTGGATGTCATGGCTGGCACCGGGCGCCACACCCACCTCTTGACGGACTCGGGCCACGACGCAGTCTGGCTGGACTGGAGCCGCCCCGCAGCCCGCCTGGCCGCGGACCGGGGTCTGAGCGTGGTGGTGGGCGACGCCACCGCCCTGCCCTTCAAGGACGCGTGCTTCGACGCCGCCCTCTACATCGCCGGCCTGCACGG
>JBFJVP010000215.1:0-5528 GCA_041624075.1 Thermoplasmatota archaeon
AGGACATGCAAGAGGGCGACCGTCTGGTGGTGGTCAAGCACCCGTGGGGTGTACTCAACAACATCAAGAGTGGCCAAGAGTGCTTGGCCATGGAAATCGATGTGTTGTCCCGGTGTGATCACCCGGCACTGCCGCGGTTGTACGACAGCTTCGTGCGCGACGGACTGCTGCACATGGTGCGGGACTTCGTGGACGGCGAGCCGGTGCTGAAGACGTACAAGGGCACGGGAATCACTGATCGCGCCGAGCGCCTCGATGTGGCCCGCCAGGCGGCCAGCGGCGTCCACCACCTTCACGAACGCGGTTTCCTGTTGCTGGATGCGGGCCCCGCCAACTACATGCGCCTGGCGGATGGCCGTATCATGATCACGGACGTGGGCGCCTGCGAGCCCTTTGATGGCAACGTGGCGTTGGTCCAGGGTATGCGCAGCGCCCCCGGCTACACACCGCCCGAGATGCGGGCGCCCCAAGAGGACGGATTTAGACACCTCGATTTGCGCTCCGACGTGCACGTCTTTGGCCTGTTCTACTACTTCCTGTGCACCGGTGATCGGCCCAAGCGCACCTGGCGGGCAGCCGACTTGAAGCAGGACCTGGAAGCGCGCGGCCTTGCAGTGGAAGACCGCGCCATCATTGAGGCGTGCACCCCGGACAACATGGATGAACGGCCCGCCAACATGATGGAAGTCCTGGAGTTGCTCAAATGAGTGCCACGGTCGTGGTGGACGAGCTGCCGGAAATTGAAGAACCGGCCCGTTTCTTCCCCGACCCGATCCTCGTCGAGGCGCCCCAGACACGGTGGCTGGAGGATGGCTACGGCGAAATCCGGTGGGCGGACGGCAGGCGAGAATACGCCCACCCGATGAGCCTGCACATCATCGAGGCACTGGAGCAAGGCCTGGGGTTTGCGGCCATCGTGGAAAGCCTGCCCGCCTACGACGACCCGCCGATTCCACCATCTGCAGTGCCCCGCCTGGCGCGCCGCTTTCTCTGGAAGCTCGCCAAGAACGGCCATGTGCGCTTCCCGTTGGAGGAGCCCCCGGAGGTCTTCGAAGGCCGCTATCGCCGCGTGCGTGAGATCGGGCGCGGCGGCATGGGTATCGTGCACCTCTGCGAAGACCTCAAGCAGCCAGGTAGGCAGGTTGCCATCAAGCATCCGTGGGGTATGCGCCACGACGTGCGCGACGCCCAGGCGGCACTGGGCAACGAGATGCGAATCCTTCAAGCCATGGATCACCCGGCCCTGCCGGCGCTTCACGACGCCTTTGCCATCCGGGGTCTCCTGCACATGGTGCGCGACTACGTCGAGGGGGAGAGCCTGCACCGAATGGCTCGCGGCAGCGGCTTGCGGGACACGCAACAGCGGTGCTCCGTGGCGCTACAGATTGCTGATTTGGTGCAGCACGTCCATGATCGGGGCTACCTGTTCCATGACATGCGCCCGGCCAACTTCATCGTCACGTCGACCGGGCGAGTCAGCCTCGTCGATGTGGGTCGCATTGGCAAGCGTGAGGGCGACCACGCGCAGGTGAAGGGGATGCAGTGGAGCCCCGGCTACGTGGCGCCCGAGATGCGGGAGCCTGCCGCCGACGGGTTCCGGTACCCCACCACGGCCACGGACGTTCACATGTTTGGCCGCGTCTACTTCTTCCTGCTCACGGGTCGTGATCCCGGCCGGTCGTGGGACTACATGCAACTGCTTGCAAGCCTCCGCAAGGCCACCGTCCACCCGGCTGATGCAGCGGTGGTCGAACAATGCTGCAACCCTGACCCCCAGATCCGCCCCCGTCTCGATGAGGTCCGGGCCACCCTGGAACAGATCAACGCAGGCTCTTCCAAGAGGATTCACCCATGAACCCGGATTTCCAAGTACGCAACCTGAAGCTCGTGAAAAAGCCAGACTGGCGCTGGGACGAGGACGAAGAGTTGGGCCGCGTGGTCTGGGTGTGGAGCCTGCGCTACGGCAAGTGGGGTCGCCAGTACGCTTGGACCGGCGCCGTGTTGCAGGGCTTGGAGGACGGCTTGAGCTTTGACGAGATCGTTGACGCTGTCCAAGCCGCCCATCCGGGGGCGTACGGAGACAAGCGGGCCCGCCGCAAGGTAGGCACCTACCTGTACGTCTTGTGGGAGGAAGGCTACGTCAGCATGGACTTCTCCTCAAACACGGACCATTTTCCCTCCCAGTACGAAGTGGTCAAGGAGTTGGGCCGCGGCGGCGTCGGGGTAGCATGGCTGTGCAACGACCGCGTGCGGGGCCACCAACTGGTCGTCAAGCATGCCTGGGACTACTTCCTTCCCCTGAGTGTCACCGATGGAGCCATGCGCACCGAGGCGCAGATCATTGGCAAGTTCGACCACCGTGGCATCATCGCGTACTACGACCAATTCGAGCACGACGGCATGCTGCACCTTGTGCGTGAGTTCGTCGAAGGTGAGCCGCTTCTGGGCGCCAAGCCCTTGAGCGACGCGGAGATCGCCTCGTCCGCGTTGCAGGTCGCGCAGATCCTGCAACACTGCCACGAGCGAGGCTACCTGCTGCTGGACGTGCGCCCCGAGAACTTTCTTCGCCGGCCAAGTGGCCAGGTAACCCTGGTTGACGTTGGCCAGTGCAAATTGCTGGTGGATGGAAAGGCCGTGCTGGAGCAGGTCGTTGGCAGCCCGGCCTACATTTCCCCCGAGGTGCGCCGGGACCAGATCGCAACCGTCTGCTCCGATGCCTTTGGCCTCGGCCGGCTGCTGTTTAACCTGACTGCTGCCCGGCCGCCGCTGCCCCAGTGGAACCAGCAGGAATTGGAGGAGAACCTGCCCCAGTCCAGCCTGCGCGAGTTGACCCTGGCGCTGTGCCGAACTGAACCCGAGGGCCGACCCAGCCTGGACGAGGCGATCGAACAATTGGCAGCCTTCGCCCCGGCCCCTCCGGTCTCCTAGCGCACTTCACTGGCTGTCGGGGCTCTGGCGGATCACGCGGATGCCAAACGTCAGCGCAACCACCATGGTCAACCCGATCACCAACAGGTTGGCCCACATGGGGAACGCGCCGAGTTCGGGCCCCATCATCAATTGCCGCATCGCGTCAACACTGTACGCGATGGGGTTGAAATGGTGCAACACTTGGAGTACTTCGGGCAGACGCGAGATCGGGAAGATGCCGCTGAGCATGAACAACGGCAGCGAAACCCATGATGCAACCGCCGAGTAGGTCAGGAGGTCCTCCGTGTTCCACGCTGCCGACACGCTGGCGGCTACGATGGTGACTCCGGTGACGAGCAGGATCAGGATGATGGCGATGAGCGTGAACAGGACGATGAAGATGTTGTCTCCGAAGCGCATGCCAAGCAACGCGCCGACGCCCAGCATCGCCATGCCCTGAATGATGCCGCGGGAGCCAAACCCTAGGGCCACGCCGACGAGGATGGCGCCCCGGTTGACGGGCGCCACCATCACTTCCTTGAGAAAGCCGCCCTGTCGATCCCGAAGCACCGACATGCCGGCACCAACAGAGCCGCTGATGACGCCCAGCGCCATGACGCCGGGCAGGATGAAGTGCAGGTAGCTGACCTCCACGCCGTTGACCTCGAAGCTCCGGGTGATGCTGCGAATGCCAAATCCGAACATGAACAGCCACATGAGTGGCTTGATGAACGTGCTGGAGACACGGGCCGGGCGCCGGATGAACTGGGTGAACTCCCGGCGGGCGAGCAGGTACGTGTCGAGAACGGCGGTCATCTAGACACCCCTCATGAAACGGGCGAGGCGCGAGCGACCCTTGACTTTCTTCAGCTTGTCCCGGGGAATCTTGCCGGTGCGTTGCATGAACACGTCATCCATGGTCATCGGCCGGTGGACCAGGCTCGTCACCTGGAACCCGCTGCGATTGAGTTGATTGAGAACGTTGGGGATGGCCGCCGCTGAGTCGGTGACGCCAAGGTTGACGTTTTGGCCATCAACCACCACGCGGGTGACGTGGGGAACGTTGGCCAGGGAATCGGCCGCCATCTGGGCGTCCTTGGACAGCTTCAGTTCGACGGTGTCGCCACCGATCTCCGCCTTGAGTGCTGTAGGTGTGTCCAAGGCGATGAGGGTGCCGTGGTCGATGATGGCGATGCGGTCGCACAAGGCGTCGGCTTCGTCCATGTAGTGCGTCGTGAGGAGGATCGTCATACCCATCTCCTCCTTCAGCCGGGAAATGTGATCCCACAGGACGCGGCGGGACTGGGGATCGAGGCCGACGGTGGGCTCATCAAGCAGCAGGATGCGGGGCTCGTGCAGCAAGGCCCGAGCAATCTCCAGCCGGCGCATCATGCCCCCCGAGAACCTGGCGACGGGCTCCTTGGCGCGGTCGCCCAGTTCGACCAGCTCAAGCAGGCGCGGAATGCGTTCGCGGATCTTCTCCTTGGGCACCTTGTACAGACGGCCGTGAATCCACAGGTTGTCGTACGCGGACATGGACGCGTCGAGGGTGATGCGCTGGAACACGACGCCCAGCTCGCGGCGAGCCAGGGCGGGCGCCGTCATGACCGAGTGTCCGTTGAGAATGGCATCTCCTTCGGTGGGTCGGAGCATCGTGCAAAGGATCTCGATCAACGTGCTCTTTCCGGCTCCGTTGGGGCCCAGCAGCGCGAACGACTCGCCGCGACCGATGCGGAAATCGATTCCCCGCAAGGCCTCCACGGTCTTGTAGCGCTTTTTAATGCCCTCCAATACGACGGCGTCCACTCTCCCTGCTACTGCTTGCCTCCGATAAACGGTCCGGTCGCCCTGTGACCCATCGGAGTGTCGATGGGCCCCCTTGCGGCGCCAAGGGCCTGGGCCGTCACCCTGAAATGAAGCCGCCGGGTCGCGCCCGTGTGACCCTGCGCAGTCCACTGCACGAACTCCACGCCGAGCTTGGCGCGACCTTCACCGAGTTCGCAGGCTATGACATGCCCGTCCACTACGGCAGCATCAAGCAGGAGCACATGGGCGTGCGCGAGGCGGCCGGCTTGTTCGACGTGAGCCACATGAGCAACCTGCGGTTGTCCGGCCCGGGGGCGGCTTCCGCCATTGGGCGAGTCTGCCCCTTTGATGCGGCTGGCCTGGCGGAAAACCGGGGCCGTTACACGGCAGTGCTACGCGAGGATGGCTCCATCGTGGACGACGCGTACTGTTACCGCCTGGGTCCCCAATCGTTCCTGCTCATCCCCAACGCGGGCCAGAACGAGTTGGTTGCCCAGCACATCCGCGCCAACGCCCCCGACCCCGACGGCCTGGAAATCGAGGACACAACCGCCAGCGACGGGATTCTGGCGCTGCAGGGTCCGGCCAGCGAGGCGGTCCTGGAGGCGGCTGGCGCGCCGGGCATTCCCAAGCGCAACCACGCCGAAATGCGGCAGATCGCCGGTGTCGATGTCATGGTTGCCGGCGACGGCCAGCGTTTGCACGCCATGGCCGGCCAACCGTTTCAGGCCCGCTTCCAGGGGTCCGTACGCCTCGAAAAAGCGATTCTCCTGGTCCACCACGTCGCCAGCCAACAGCACAAGGTCAACATC
>JBFJVP010000216.1:0-5501 GCA_041624075.1 Thermoplasmatota archaeon
AGCCCCCTAGAGAATATTTCTTGTAGTCATGGTTCACACACCAATTTTCATTCTGTTTAATCGTAGTCTGTATCGTGATGGCCGACTGCTTCCAGGGTAGCTGGGGAGAACTTGGGAAAAGCGCCGTGGGCAGCAAAAAACCGGGTCGCTGGTGTACCCCATGAGCGCCCCCCATCCAAGTCAACCGGTGACGCGATGGCCTGCATTCCCGGAAACGACGCCGCCGGCTATGGCACCCGGGGCAAATTTGCTGTCCGCGATGGTACCCGCCAAACCATCCTAGTCTTCAGCCAGCAAATCGAGCGCCCCGACGGCAGAGATCTCGTTCTTGCTCGCCCCCATTTTCGTGGCGTGCGCAATTTCCCCGCAGCCTAACCCGGTGCTGACACTCCCGAGTACCAGCAAGCTCGACAGAATCCTCTTGTCCATTTCATGGCCTCCCCGTATCGCAAGCGACGGTTGGGTGGCCAAACGTGCCCGGCGGCAGTGGGACCGCACCAACCACCAAAAACAAGATTCAATTCGCCAGAAAGTAGACCGCGCAGCGACTCGGCTGCGCGGAGCTGGCGGCGCCGCCTCCCTGCATGGACCGTGTGCAGTGAGACAACTCCGCTTGCGCTCATCGGGTTGACTTAGCAAGCACTGCACGGAAGCTCCAGGAGCACCGGAAGGCTGGCGAATGACGGGTCGGCGAATGACAGGTCGCCCCCAGGGCTTCCCGTCGCTTGCACAGTACTCTAGATTCGCGACGCAGCGTAGGCCTTCATGTGAGGCACGTTGCCGCCGTCCTGCATGATGTGTTCGCCAGGCAGGGTTTGTCCATGGGCGTCGGAGAAGGCGGGTAGCACGGCCGATCCGCCGCAGGGGTACATGATGGTGCCCGTGGTCATCCAACTGCACGGCTGCGAGACGGCGCCGTCGGGCGTGGGGGCTGCTCGCCCGTGGCGGCCGTTGAAGTTGTGTCCCAACTCGTGGGCCGCGATGACCACTTCCCGCGCCAGCAGGTCTGGCTGACTCGCGGGCGGCGTTTCGTGGACGCCGTAGGCAAGCGACGTTTCCAGTTGCCGCGTGAAGGCACACCCGGCCGTTCCGGGGACCGGCACCCCGGAGAACAGGTGGGCCGCCTCGTGCTCGCTGCCAGTCACGGGTGCCACGCGTTCCCAGTGGCTGCGCCAGGGGTAGATCACCCCGCCACAACTGTCGGAGCGGGTTCCGGGTATGGCCTGGTTCCAGGCGTGTTCGCGCACCACTTCGATGGCGAAGCCGAGTTGGGCTTGGAAGATGGCATCCACGAGGTGGATGACGGCCAAGCGGTGCTCGTTGGCTTGGTCGCCCCAGCGGGCCACGTACGCCTGGTCGGAGTCGATGAATAGTTGCAGGCGGCCGTCGCGGGTGCTGGACGCGCCTGCTTGTGATCCAAGTGGCTCCGTGCCCAGTTCCTCGTCCCAATCGTCCACGAGGTGCTGGCTGCCAAGCGTGGCGACCTCAGCCGGAACCAAGTGGCCCCCCTGCACCGTCACCCACGAAGCGACCCCGGGGCCAGCCAGGACTCCGAGCCAGCCACCGTCCACGCGAGCCAAGTGCACGACGGCACCGGTGGCCGTGCGACCGGCGTACAAGTGCTGCGCCGACTCGGGGTCGGCCCCCGCCAACGCCTCCGACCGTGGGTCTGCCGGGTACAACTGGACGCCGTCAACTTTTGGCAACGCCTCCGCAGAGTCGATCGGTGCG
This sequence comes from Thermoplasmatota archaeon, assembly GCA_041624075.1. Lineage (GTDB taxonomy): Archaea > Thermoplasmatota > E2 > JACPAO01 > JAHFTW01 > JBFJVP01. Next base: position 1,732 of record JBFJVP010000216.1, read on the forward strand.
GCAGTCGGAGCCGCCGCCGGCAACAGCAGAACCACCAAGAACACGCACGAACGCCACAGCAACAAAACCACTCCCAACCGCGAGGCAACCCAGCAAAATCCTCATCCCCTATGTAAGTCGCGCACCCGGATGGGTGGCCAGGCGGGTGTGGCGGGGCGGTTTGGCATCAATCGTCCATGAACACCAGGGCAGAGCGCCCCACCCCCACCACGTTGCCTGGCCGCAGCGGGTAGGGTTCTCCCCGGTCGACGATCTGCCAGTTGAGCAGCGTTCCGTTACGGCTCGTCCCGTCGTCAACAAGCGCAAAGCCATCGCCATGGCGCACGATGCTGGCATGGCGACGACTGACGAAAGGATCGTAATCAAGGCAAACGGTGGCGCCAGGCGTGCGGCCAATGGTCATTCGATTCTCAGCCTCTGCATTCAAGGCAAACGCCTTGCCCTCGTAGGCGCCGTGAACCAGCACCAACCGAGGCCCGCGGGGCTGGTCGACGCGGGGGCCGGGCGGCTTGGCCATGGTTCTGTCCTGCGGGCTTGCTTGGCTTCCATACAGCATGGCCAGATCGCGAAACGCCTCTGCCAAAGCGTACAACCGCGGCCGATTGACAACGTACAACCGCCGGCCGTCGCCGTCGCCTTCGTCTTCCAAGACCAAACCGTGGTTAGCCAGTTGCCGCAAGTGGTGCCGCACCCCCTGGATGGCAATTGGTCGATCCGGGTTTTGGCCCTCCTGGGTATGCCCCGCCTTCACCAGCAACGTTCGAGCAGGAGTGGGGTGCTTGAGTTGCGCCATCAACTGCAAGCGCACCGGCGACCCGACGGCCTTGAGCGCCCGCGCCAGGTCCCCGGCATCAACCAAGGGTGCCGCGTCTTTGACCAACCCGTTGCCTCCCTCCACGCCAACCCCCAGGCGGTGCCGCTTTGTCAAAGTCGCGGTTGCCCGTCCGGGTCCAGCAACCAGCCACCCATGGTGGGGCCGGCGTCGTGATGGGGCTGGGGCCGAGCGGGTTGCCGGTCCAAGATGCGTTTCAGGGCTTGCTGGGCTTCCGCAGCCGTTGCAAACCGGTGCTCGGGCGCCGGGTGAAGCGCATTCTCAAACCAAGGCCGCAAGTGGTCCCACCGACCTAGTCGCCGATCGAAGGGGCCGAGCTTGGCAACCCGATCCAATTGCTGCTGAAGGTTGTGGTGCACCCGGTGGCGGACGTACGGTTCGCCAGTGGCAGCTTCGTAGATCAAGGCAGCCGCCCCATAGATGTCGCTGCACACGGTGGCGGCTTCGCCACGGGCCTGCTCTGGCGCCATGTATCGGACCGTACCGACCGGGCTGGCGTCGGTGGTAACCGTAGCATCAGCCCGGGGGTCCCGGGCGATGCCCAGGTCTGCGACCTTGGGGTTTCCGTGGCCATCGAGGAGAATGTTGGCTGGCTTCAGGTCCCGGTGCAGCAGGCCCGCGTCGTGCAGGGCTGCAAGGCCGTCCAGCAGCCCCAGGGCCACTTGAGGAAACTCCTGCGGAGGCAGGGGGCCGTCCGACAACCGGTCCGCAAGGCTTCCGCCGCCGGCGTGTTCGACCACCAGGACCGGGCGGCCATCCAGTCGCTCAACGGCGTGGAGGCGAAGCACGTTTGCGTGGTCCACTGCCGCCAATGCCCGTGCCTCTCGCCGCAGGTCAGCCGCGCCTTGGGCGCCGGTAGCGCCAGGATGGGGTACCTTGAGCACCACATTGCGCTGCGCGTCCAAGTCCTCAGCCAGGTAGGCGGTGCCGAAGCTGCCCTGCCCTAGCGCGTGGACGACACGGTACTTGTTGTTCCAGGCATGCTGGTCAATATCCGGCAAGGACTGCCGGAGGGGCCCGTCTCGGGCACCCGCTTGGCGCCGACCCAGGGGGGAAAACGCCGACAGCAACCCCAATGCCACCGCTCCGACGGCAACGGCAAGCAACATGCGCGGCAACAGGGGCGTCGTGGGTTGCAGGAAGGTGAACTGGAGGGCCAGGAAGGATGCGGAGACACCTGCAGCAAAGGTAGCTCGCATGCTCGTTGCCACGAGCAGCATCGGCGCGAGACCCAGCAGGAGGATCACGGGCCGCAGGGCTGCCATCGTCATGGTTTGCACCACGAGTTCGTACGACCCAAAACTGCCAACCCATTCCATGTAGATTCCCAGAATGGGCCCGACCGCGAGAAACGGAACCGCGACCGGCACTTCCGGGCCGCGCCTGGGTCCAGTCAGTAGCAGAGCGGCGGCCACCACCGATGCCAGCCCCATCAGAAGCAATGTGACGGCCTCAACGAGGGTGGCCAGCGCTGCCGGGTCAGGGACCGGGTCACGGCCTGACAGGAGACCCAACCAAACGTCGAAGAGGCCCCAGTTGGAGCTTAATTGCTGGCTCAGCAGCGTGGCGCCCCATTGTAGCCCGCGGGGCAGGAAGGCGAGCGTGATCCAACGCGCCCAGCCAGGACCTCGCGCCATGGTCAGCACCAGTGCCGTCAGCCCGGCGTGGAACGGAATGGCGCTCAGGATGGACCCCCAGGCGGTTGCGTCGGGCCAGACGACGTGGAGCGCGGCGACGGCGATGGCTGCGGCCACTAGGGCGGTCACGGCGCGGGAGTGGTCGCCGCGCCGGTATGCAGCGGCTACGGCGAGCATGAGGAATCCCGTGGGCGCATCGACGATGGCTGTGAAACGGATTGACGGGGACGCTCCCACCCAGTCGAAGGCCGGGTCGCCCAGCAACAGCGTCAGGCTCACCGCGCCGTTGAGACAGAAGAGGGCTGACAGGAGGGAGCGGATGCGCGGCGTGGCGTGTTGGCTAAGCAGGATTGCGCTGGCCGCTGCCGCCTGGATGAAAATATAAAGCAAATGTACAGCAACTACCGGGTGCAAACCAGTTGCCAAGGGACCGCTCCGAATTTCTTTAGAAAAGCGGTGGTGAAACCCCTACCGACGCGTTACCCCATTATCTAAGCATCAGGGCGGCCGTGGCGAGGCGAAAGGCGATTGCAGGAGAGCACGGGCCACCCCTACCTGGGGCCAGAGCCGTGGAAGAAGAAGGCAAAGGAGAGGTTGGATGTTACAGGGATGGCGCGCCGGCCTGCCGGAGCTTGAACTTGATCGTCAGATTCTCTGTTAGCCCCTGCGTATCGTTGCCTGCCGACTCGTCGAACTTCACCGTGATATCCAGCGTCTTGCCAGCGCTGCCGGGTGCCGACAGATCGATGAAGGCGCCGTTGTCGTTGAGATCCGACAGGGTGTTGGCCAAGCCATCGCCGTCCACGTCACCAGGCAACGTGATCGCCGAGCCGTCGTAATTCAGGGCCGTAACCACCAGCCAATCGGCCAGGTCTTCAGCCGCGTTTGTCTTGTAAGCGTACACGCGGCCTGAGTCGGGCTTGCTTTCCTTGTTGGTGAGTGGCGCGCCCACGGCGGCCAGGTCGCCAGCCACGGCCACCGCATAGCCGACGTCGTCGCCGTCGCCGGCATCGGGGCCATTGCCCGCCCGCCGGTCCTGCTCGAACCACGAAGCGCCGCTGTCGCGGGTCTTGAACAGGTAGGCAGCGCCGCGGTCGGTGCCGTCACCGTCGTTGCCGGGCGCACCCACGATGACCACGTCGCCGTCGAGGTCGACGCTGTTACCGAACTCGTCGCCGGCGCCGGCATCGGTGGCGGTGAGCTTCTGCTGCTCGCTCCACGTCGAACCGCTGCGGGTAAAGACGTACGCGGAGCCCTGGTCGGAGCCGGCTGCGCCGTCGTCCTGGAAGGCTCCAACGACG